>DSBX01000243.1 GCA_011049385.1 Caldifarciminota bacterium
AGTAGGAGGCGCGGGACATAACCGGATTGTCCGACAATCCGGATTGTGTCCCAAGCCGACAAGACCGGAACACCGGGGCGGGCCTTCGGGCCCGCCCCGGCTTCAGCACACCTCCCGGCAATCAGCCGAGAATCGCCTTGAGGTCTTCGTCCGGCGTGGTTATCGGCGCGATGCCGAACTTCTCGACCAGGATGTTGACCAGGTTCGGCGTCAGGAAGGCGGGCAGGCTCGGCCCGAGCCGGATGTTCCTGATGCCGAGCGAGAGCAGGGTCAGCAGTACCGCCACCGCCTTCTGCTCGTACCAGGACAGGATGAACGAGAGCGGCAGGCCGTTGACGTCGGTGCCGAACGCTTCGGCCAGCGCCGAGGCGATCTTGATTGCCGAGTAGGAGTCGTTGCACTGGCCGATGTCGAGCAGGCGCGGGATGCCTTCGATGTCGCCGAACCGCCAAGGTCGGCCGTCCTCTGCCAACTCGAGCCGGTTGAACTTGAACTTGCCGCAGGCCAGGGTCAGGATGACCGCGTCCTTCGGCACCTTCTGCGCGAACTCAGTGTAGTAGTTGCGGTCCGGCTTCGAACCGTCGCAACCGCCGATGAGGAAGAAGTGCCGAATCTTCCCGGCCTTGACCAGCTCGATGACCTTCGGCGCGACCGACATCACCGCGTTGTGGCCGAAGCCGACGGTGATGTGCTTCTCCTCGCCGTCTTCGTCGAAGCCCGGGGCGGCCAGCGCGGCCGCGATGACCGGGCTGAAGTCCTTGTCCGGCCCGATGTGCCCGACGCCCGGCCAGGCCACCAGCCCGGTCGTGAAGATGCGCTCCGCGTAGCTCTTCTGCGGGCGCTGGATGCAGTTCGTCGTCATCAGGATTGCGCCCGGGAACTGGGGGAACTCCTTCTGCTGGTTCTGCCAGGCGGTGCCGAAGTGGCCGGCCAGGTGCTGGTATGCCTTCAGTTTCGGGTAGCCGTGGCAGGGCAGCATCTCGCCGTGGGTGTAGATGTTGATGCCCTTGCCTTCGGTCTGCTTGAGCAGGAGCTCCAGGTCGCGCAGGTCGTGGCCGGAGATGAGTATCGCCTTGCCCTTGACCGGGGTGACACGAACCTTGGTCGGCTCCGGGTGGCCGTAGGTGGTGGTGTTGGCCTTGTCGAGCAGTTCGGTCACCTTCAGGTTCAGCTTGCCGGTATTCAGCGCCTCGCCGAGCAGGTTGCCCGCTTCCTGCTTCTCCTGTGCCAGCAGGTCGAGCAGGCGGTGAAACTCGGCGTAGATGGCGTCGTCGTCGTAACCGAGCACGTGGGCGTGGTCGGCGTAGGCGGCCGCGCCCTTGAGCCCGAACAGGATGAGGTCGTGCAGGTCGGCAACATCGTCGCCCCACTGTTCGTGCCGGGCGAGGATGCCGACCGGCCGGCCCTGTTCAACCAGCCCGTCAATATCCGCGGCCGCCTGCCAGCCGGCCGGGCCGGTAAGCGCTTCAACCGGCTCGCCTGCCCGCTTCGCCGCCTCATCGTAGAGCCTGCGGGCCTTGTCCCGGACCGCCGCGGCCCGGTCGAGCAGGGCCTTGAGCCGCTCCGGGTCGAAGTCAACGTTGGTGATGGTCGCGAACAGCGCCTCAACGGTGAAGGCGTTGACTTCCGGGTCGGTCGCGCCCAGCTTCCGAGCCCGGTGCGCGTACCGGGCGATGCCCTTGGTCGCGTATATCAGCAGGTCCTGCAGGACGGCGGTGCGCTCGTCCTTGCCGCAGACGCCCTGCACCGTACAGCCGGTGCCTTTGGCGGTCTGCTCGCACTGGTAACAGAACATACTCATCGGTCAGCTCCTTTCACTCGGGATGATGCGGCCCTCGACCCCGACGGTAACCTCGGCCAACGGAATTACCCGGCCCGAAGCGGCAATCGCCTGCCGGACGAGCTGGACCAGCCCGAAACAGCAGGGCACGGTCATGTGCGCGACCGTGACCGACTTCGGTTCCGCGGTGCGGAACAGCTCGGTCAGTTTCTCGGCGTAGAACCCGGCGTCGTCCAGCTTCGGGCAGGCGATCAACAGCACCCGACCTTTGACAAGCTTGTCGTGGAAGTCGGGAAGCGCCGCCCCGACGCAGTCGGCGGCAATCAGCAGGTCCGCGCCCTTGAGATACGGTGCGGTGACCGGCACCAGCATCAGCTGGACCGGCCAGTTGCGGAGCCGGGAGACCGCCGCGGCCGCGCCGGCCGGCTCCGCCGCGGCCGGCGAGAGCACGCGCACCGCCGTGCCCGGGCACCCGCAGGGCAGGGGCCGGGCCGGGCCCGGCTCGGGCAGGTCAACGTGGTGGCGCTTGAGATAATCGAGCGCGGCGCGGTGGTACTCCATCGCTCCGTGCTCTTTCAGGTGCGCGAGGTGGGCCCGGATCGTGTTCGGCCCCTGGCGCACGATATTCTCCATCACTTTCGCCTCGTCATAGGGCTCGGCCTCGCGCTCGACGATGGTCATCGCCCCGGTCGGGCAGTGACCGACACAGGCGCCGAGCCCGTCACAGAACAGGTCCGACACCAGCCGGGCCTTGCCGTCAATCAACTGGAGCGCGCCCTCCGGGCATTCCGGGATGCACTCGCCACAGCCGGTGCACTTCTCCTCTTCGATGCGGATTATCTTCCTCTTTGCCATTTCACCCTCACAGTCTCACCTTGACGTCGGACAGCCGGGTCCGGTCCAGCTTCGTTATCACCCGACCGGCCAGCCCGCGCGTGAACCCGCCCAGCGGACAGCCGTTGCCGTCGCAGGCCGGGACTCCGAACACACAGCGCCCGTTCGCCAGCGGCCCGGCCACCGCCTCGTAGACCTGCCGCAGGGTCGTCTTGTTCGCGGGCCGGGCGAGGCGGTAGCCGCCGGCCGGGCCGCGCGTGCCCTGCACCAGCCCGGCCCGTTCCAGCGCCTGGAGCACCTTGGCCAGGTGCGCCCGGGAGACCTTGAGCCGCCGCGCCAGTTCGCTCACCGGCACCGGCGCATCGCCGGCCCGGGCCAGCAGGAGACCGGCATGAAGCGCGAGCGAGGCGGCTTCGCTGACCTGGAAGAGTTGTGCCATTCGATTGCTCCTGGTATGCCTATTTACGTGTAATAATACCTAATTAGGCCGGGCTGTCAAGCGGAATCTCCGACCCGGCGTTCAACGGGCGAGCAGTATCCGGGCGGCCGCGGCCGCGCCGTCCAGCGCCGCCCGTCCCCACCCGGCCCCGGCCATCGCCGCCAGC
>DSBX01000039.1 GCA_011049385.1 Caldifarciminota bacterium
CCCCCGGCCCCATTTGCCGACCAGGCGCAGGCCGCCCGAGTCCGAGAACGGCGAGGCCGGTAATGGCGCGTTGATGCCCGGCATCTCAATCCCGCGTTCATTCAGCCAGCGCCCCCGGAGCCGGGGATGTACTTCGCTCAGCGAATCCATTACCGCCTCGTGCGCGGCAAAATCGGCCATCCGGGCCTGCCCGGCCCCGAGCGCAAGCATTCCCACCAACCCGAGAAGAAAGATGGTTCCTTTCATACCGAGATTGTCCGCCCGGCATCGCTTTCTGTCAAGGGTCGAAAGAGCAACCGCCGATGGACGCCAAGGGGAGGAAGTGGTCGAGCGGTCAAGTGGTCCAGCGGTCAAGTGGTCAGGTGAAGGAACCGGAAGTAACCGCCGATGCTTCGCCCGAAGGGCGAGAGCCCGCACGCCGATGGACGCCGATTCCTCCCCTTGACCCCTCGACCTCTTTCCTGTGCAACCGCCCTGACCGCCGAGGGAGAGAGCACGGGTTTCCAATCGCGACAAGAATGTCGCTCCCACAGGAACGCCGATTGACGCCGGGGGGAGGGAAGGTGGTCTAGCGGTCGAGTGAGGAGTAGTCTTCCGTGCACTCACTTGGCGCGTTGCGGTTCGTCTTCTTGCCCGGTAAGGGGCTCTTTCTCTGCGGGCGAGGTGCCCGGATCGGCCGGGCGCATTGCTTGACCGGGCGGCAGGCGGGTCTAGAATCGGGCCATGGCTATACAGGTTGGTGATTTTGTCTATGTCTATCATTCGGAGCAGATGAAGTACCTGGTGCAGGTGCCGGCAAAGGGCCAGTTTTCGACTCACCGGGGCCACATCGAGTTCGGCGACATCGTCGGCCGGGAGTTGGGCGATGAGATACGGACCCATATGGGCTTCCGGTTCCACTTGCTGAAGCCGGTGCTGGCCGACCTGGCGATGAAGGTTTCGCGCCAGACGACGATTGTCTACCCGAAGGACGCCGGGGTGCTGTTGATGCAGAGCCTGGTCCAGCCCGGGATGCGGGTCATCGAGACCGGCTCGGGTTCGGGCGCGCTTTCCATCATTCTGGCGAGCATCGTCCGGCCCGAGGGGCGGGTGTATTCTTACGAACGCCGGCCGGAGTTCAGCGCCCTGGCCCGGCAGAACGTCAAGCGCTACGGGCTGGAGGAGTTCTGCGAGTTCTTTGTGGCCGATCCGGAGCACGGCGGTTTCGGCCAGACCGAGGTGGACACGGTGATGCTGGACGTGCCGGAGCCGTGGTCGCTCCTGCCCGCGGCCCACGCCGCCCTGCGCGGCGGGTTCCCGCTGGCGGCAATCGTGCCGACGGTGGAGCAGGTGCGCCGGACGACCTCGGCGATGGAGTTGACCGGCTTCGGTCGAATCCGGGTGCAGGAAATCCTGGAGCGACATATGTTCGTGCGGGCTTCGGGCATCCGGCCCGCGGACCGGATGGTGGCGCATACCGTCTACATCATCACCGGCCAGAAGGTGGTACCGCCCGCGCAGGCGACGGAGGAACCGTCGGCCCCGGAGGAGTGATTCCGATTCCCGGCCCGAGATGAACCGAACGAGAGCCGTGGTCCTGGGCGTGGCGCTGGTTGCTGTACTGGCCGGGACCGCCTGCGGCCCGGGGGAGAGCCCGGCCTCGGATGGTCAACTTCGTGTGGTTTCACTGGTTCCAAGCGTTACCGAGATTCTGTATGCCATCGGGGCAGGCCCGGCGCTGGTCGGAAACACGACGTTCTGCGACTGGCCGGAGGAGGCGCGCCGGGTGAGGAAGGTGGGGAGTTTCTTCCAGCCGGACCTCGAACACGTCGCCGGGCTGAGCCCGGACCTGGTTTTCGTCGCCCTGCCGTCGCACCGGCCGGTCGCGGAGAAGCTGGCCGAGTTGGGCATCCGCTGGTACGCTTCGGACCCGCAGGACCTGGCCGGGCTGTTCGCGGAAGTCGAGTCCATCGGCCGTTTGACCGGCCGCCTGCCTGCGGCGGAGAGCCTGGTCCGGGTGATGCGCGGGCGGCTGGAGTCCCTGCCGGCCTGGCCGGACACGCCCCGGGTGTATGTCGAGGTGTCGAACAGCCCGTTGATGTCCGCGGGCCGGGGTTCTTTCCTGGACGAGGTTATCAGTCTCGCGGGCGGCCGGAACGTCTACCAGCAGTCGGACCGGCAGTACCCGCTGGTCGAGCCGGAGGAACTGGTCGCGCTCGACCCGGAGGTCATCGTGCTGGTACACACCGCGGCCGGGCCGGCGGAGGTGCGGTCCCGGGTGGGCTGGGCCGGCATCAGTGCGGTGCGCGGGGGCCGAATTGTGGCCGACGTGGATGAGAACCTGCTGGTGCGGCCCGGGCCGAGGTCGCTTGAGGGCATCGAACGGCTGAGCCGCAGGATGCGCGAGACGGCGCGATGAACCGCCCGCAGGAAGGAGCCTCCGCGCGTCCGCGAGCGCTTCCCCGTGTTCTTGCCCTTGGCATCCTGGGCGGCTTCCTGCTCTTGTCAATCGGGCTGGCGCTGGCGGTCGGGCCGGGCGGGCCGGCGTGGCGTCTGCCCGGGCCGATCCTGACCCTGCGGCTGTTGCGGCTCGCGCTGGGCGTGTTCGCGGGCGGCGCGCTGGCGCTGACCGGCGCCGCGTTGCAGGGGATGCTGCGTAACCCGCTGGCCGACCCGTTTACGCTCGGGGTGTCGAGCGGGGCCGCGTTCGGCGTGACGCTGGCCTCGTTCCTCGGTCTCGCCTCGGGCGTGCTCTCACCGTTGTTCGGTATCGCCGGTGCCGGACTGACCGCGCTGGTGCTGGCCGGCGTGATCATCAGCTTCCTCTTGTCGAGCGGGGTGATGCTGTTGGTCGTGCTGGGCCGGCGCACGCTGGGCGAGGCGGTCTACGTGTTGATGGGGCATCTCGGGTTCACCTTCACCGGCGGGTCGCTCTGGATCTTCGTGCCGGGCGCGGTCCTGGCGCTGGCCGGCTGTGCCGCGCTGGTCGCATTCGGGCGCGACCTCGACATCCTGTCCACCGGTGAGGAAACCGCTTCCGGTCTCGGGGTGGACGTGAACCGGGTGACCGCCCTGGTGTTCGCCTCCACCGCGCTGATTGTCGGGGTGGTCGTCGCCTTCACCGGCGCGGTGAGCTTCGTCGGGTTGGTCGTGCCGCACCTGGCGCGGTTCCTGGTCGGGCCCCGGCACCGGCGGGTGATGCCGGTCGCTTTCGCCATCGGCGCCGGGATGCTGCTC
>DSBX01000126.1 GCA_011049385.1 Caldifarciminota bacterium
GAAGGTGGACCAGCGTGTTCTTCTGTTGCCTGTCCTGGACCTTGACGAGGTGCTGGCCACGCGGGTATCATTCCTCACGTGCAAGCGCCGACCAGGGGGTCACGATGTGCCGTGGCAGACCCCGGCCCTGCCGGACGTCGCTTGACTGGCTGACGGAGACATATATCATACACCCCCATGGCTAAGAAGACCCCGTTCTATGACAAACACGTTGCCGCCGGCGGCAAGATGGTCGAATTCGCCGGCTACGAACTGCCGGTGCAGTTCCGCGGCATCATCCCGGAGCATCGGCGCGTGCGCAGTACCGTCGGTGTGTTCGACGTCAGCCACATGGGCCGGTTGGAGGTCTCGGATGGCGAAGCCGAACCCTGGCTCAACCACCTGACCACCAACGACGTCACCGCCCTGGCCACGAACCAGGCCCAGTACTCGGTGCTCTGCTATCCGGACGGCGGCATCATTGACGACCTCGTCGTCTACCGGCTCGCCGACCGCTTCCTGCTCGTCGTCAACGGCGCCAACAGCACCCGGGACTTCGCCTGGCTGCGCCAGCACGCCAGCCCGGGCGTGAAGCTCGAGAACGTGACCGAGGAGACCGCCCAGCTCGCGGTCCAGGGGCCGAAGGCCGAGGCTGTGCTCGCCCGGCTCAGCTCGGTAGACCTGTCCGCGATAGCCTTCTACTGGTCGCTGGAGGGCGAAATCGCCGGCGTGCCCGCGCTCATTTCGCGCACCGGCTACACCGGCGAAGACGGGTTCGAGCTCTACTTCGCCCGCGAGAACGCGGCCGAGGTCTGGGACGCGCTCTTCGAGGCCGGCCGCGCCGAGGAAATCGAGCCCATCGGCCTCGGCGCGCGCGACACGCTCCGGATGGAGATGAAGTACGCGCTCTACGGCAACGACATTGACCAGACGACCAACCCGCTCGAGGCCGGGCTCGGCTTCGTGGTCAAGCTCGACAAGCCCGAGGGCTTCGTCGGCGACAACGCCCTGCGCCGGGTCAACGAAGAGCGGCCCCGGCGGCGGCTCGTCTGCCTCGAAATGGACGGCGCGGGCATCCCCCGGCCGCACCACGAAATCTACGCCGGCGCAGAGAAGGTCGGCGCGGTGACGAGCGGGACGATGTCGCCCTCGCTCAACAAGGGCATCGCCCTCGCCTATGTCGCCCGCCGGCACGCCAAGGCCGACAGTGCGCTCGAAATGGACATTCGCGGCCGCCGACTGCCGGCAACGGTGGTCAGGCCGCCTTTCTACAAGCAGGGTTCGAGGAAGTGAATCTCACCGTCCAGGAGGACACCAAGTGCCCAACATCCCGGCTGACCTGAAGTACACCAAGACCCACGAGTGGGTCCGCGTCGAAGGCGATGTCGCCACTTCCGGCATAACCGACTTCGCCCAGCAGGAACTGTCCGACATCGTCTACGTCGAAGTGACCACGCTCAACGCAACCGTCAAGTGCGAAGACCCCATCGGCACGATAGAGGCGGTCAAGGCGGTCACCGACTATTACGCCGCGGTTTCGGGCGAAGTCATCGAAGCCAACGAATCGCTCAAGGACGAGGCCCAGAAGTGCAACCAGGACCCGTATGGCAAGGGCTGGATTGTCAAGATCCGGCTGTCCGACCCGTCCGAACTCGACGGCCTGCTCGACGCCGCGGCCTACACCGACCTGGTCGCCCGGTCCGAACACCACTAGTGGGCTTCACCCCGCACACCGCCGAGGACCGGGCCCGGATGCTCGAACGCATCGGGGCCCGAAGCGCCGAGGAGTTGTTCGAGAGCATCCCGGCGGCCATCCGGCTCGACCGCCCGCTCGACCTGCCCGAGCCGGTCTCCGAGTTCGAACTGCTCGCCAGGCTCAAGGAAATCGCACGCCGCAACGCCGGCGGCGAGCGGCTGGCCTGCTTCGCCGGCGCCGGCGCTTACGACCACGCCGGCCCGGCCATCGTGGACACGGTCGTCTCGCGCCCGGAGTTCTACACCGCCTACACCCCCTACCAGGCCGAAGTCTCGCAGGGCACGCTCCAGAGCATCTACGAGTTCCAGAGCCTGGTCTGCCGCCTGCTCGGGATGGGGGTTGCCAACGCCTCGATGTACGACCTCGGCTCGGCGCTGGCCGAGACCGCCCACATGGCCCGGAACATCACCCGCCGGCGGCGCGTGCTGGTCTCGTCCTCGGTCCACCCGGCGCACCTCGAGGTCCTGCGCACCTACGCCCACGGACTCGACATCCCGGTCGAGACGGTCGGCCTGCGCGACGGCGTCACCGACCCGGAACTGCTGCGGGCCGCGCTCGACGACACCGTCGCCGCGGTCGCGGTCCAGCATCCCAACTTCTTCGGCAGTATCGAACCGATGCCCGAGCTGTCCGGCATCACCCGGGCCGCGGGCGCGATGTTCGTCGCCGCGGTGGACCCGGTATCGCTGGGCGCACTCGTCCCGCCCGGGGACTACGGCGCCGACATCGCGGTCGCCGAAGGCCAGGCCCTGGGCCTGCCGCTCAGCTTCGGCGGGCCGTACCTCGGCCTGCTCGCCGCGAAGAAAGAGCACATCCGGCACCTGCCCGGCCGGCTCGTCGGCCGGACGACCGACGTCGAGGACCGCACCGGTTACGTCCTCGCGCTCCAGACCCGGGAACAGCACATCCGGCGCGAGCGTGCCTCCTCGAACATCTGCACCAACCAGGCGCTGATGGCGCTGGCCGCCGCGGTCTGGCTGGCCTGGTTCGGCCGCACCGGCGTCCGGGAGCTTGCCCGGCAGTGTCTTTCCCGGGCCCGCTACCTGGCCGACCGCATCGCCGACATTCCGGGGTTCACCATTGCCAACACCCGGCCCTTCTTCAAGGAATTCGCGGTCCTGACGCCGGTTCCCGCCGCCGACATCGTCAAACAGGGGCTGGACCACGGCCTGCTCGCCGGCGTTGACCTCGGCCGCTTCAACCCCGAATGGCGGCACCTGCTCCTCGTCGCGGTCACCGAGAACCGTAGCCGCGATCAGCTCGACCGCTACGCCGAGTTCCTGCGCCGCGAGTATGCCGG
The DNA here is from genome assembly GCA_011049385.1 of Caldifarciminota bacterium. Lineage (GTDB taxonomy): Bacteria > Hydrothermota > Tepidihabitantia > Tepidihabitantales > Tepidihabitantaceae > DSBX01. The sequence continues at coordinate 3,036 of DSBX01000126.1, forward strand.
CGCACGGACCGCGCCTTCCGGAGGCAACTGATGGAATGCAACAAGTCGAAGAACGAGAGCCGGTGCACCTGCACCTACCCGGGCTGCAGCCGCAAGGGCCTGTGCTGTGAGTGCATCGCCTACCACCGGCGCAACGGCGAGGTCCCGGGCTGTCTCTTCCCGCCC
>DSBX01000307.1 GCA_011049385.1 Caldifarciminota bacterium
GTTCGTAGCCGTCAACCGTTCCGCGACGAATCGCCGCGAGCGGGTCCGGCAGCACCAGGCTCTCGCGCAGGGCTGCGAAGCGGCCGGGGACTACCAGCAGGCCCTGTTCCATTACGAGGCGCTGGATAGACTCGACCCCGGCCGTCATCGCTCGAGTGTTGCGCGAATGCGGGACCAGATGGGATTTCGCGAGCAGATGGTCCGCGCCCAGCAGATGGCGAGATTCGGGCAGGACGACAAGGCGCTGGCCATAGCCGAGTCGCTGGCCCGGGCCCGGCCGGATCAGCCCGAACCCGGTGAGTTCATCAAGGCGCTGGAGGCCGACCGGACCCGTTACCTCCTGTTGGCTGAAGCCCGGGAGCTTGCCGGCAAGCGTGAGTACACCCGCGCCGTGGAACTCCTCGACAGCCTGGCCGCGACCGGGTACCACGACGCCGGACCGGAAGTGGTCCGGGTCCTGCTGGGCGAGGGCCACTGGCATTGGAGCCAGGGCAGGGCCGGGCAGGCCAAGCGGTCATTTGAGGTGGCACAGGAGCGCGACCCGGGGAATGCGCAGGCACGGAAGGCTCTTGATGACATCGGCAAGACACCACGACCAGTCACGGCAACAACAGGTCAAAGACCCACGCCCGCAACAAGGCCCGCTCCCGACCCCAGGGCCAATACGACACCTGCGGCGAAGCCCGTTTCCCCGACCGGGACCCAAGCACCACCACCGCCACTGGACCCGGCTCTTGAGCAACGAGCCCTGGACGCGTACGCGAAAGGTTACGAGGAACTGAAGGACCGTGACGACACCACGACCGCGCGCAACAAGTTTCGCGAAGTGGTCGAGATGCTGCGCGAGTACCCGGAAAACAAATGGTACAAGCGGGCGAGCGATTTGCTCCGGGAAATAGGACGATGAGCATCCCGGCCGCGCCGGCAGTCCGCAAGGGAGAGAGGTAGCAGATGGGAATGACAGGCAGAGTTCTTGATGGACGTTATGAGATAGTCGGCGAAGTCGGAAGGGGCGGGTTCGCGTTCGTGTACCAGGCCCGGGCCTTGAGACTGCACGACCGGATGGTGGCGATAAAGTGCCTGCGGCCGGAATACGCCGACAACGAGGGCGCGCGGACGATGTTCCGGGCGGAAATCGAGATGTTCTCCCGGCTCCGTCACGCGAATATCGTCCAGATTTTCGACAGCATCGAGACGCCGGACAACTACTATGTCGTGTTCGAACTTGTTGAGGGTCCGCCGGATATGAAACGCCTGTTCCTGCGGGCCCGCGAAGCGCCGGACCCGCGCTACGCGCGAGATTACGGCCGGCGCATACCCCCGCATCTCGCGGCGCATATCATCCGCGAGGTGGCGCGCGCGCTCGACTACGCGCACAATGTCGAGGACACCTCGCGCGGGACCAGGCTGAATATTGTCCACCGCGACATTTCGCCCCAGAACATACTGATTTCGTTCGAGGGCGACGTGAAGCTGACCGACTTCGGCATCGCCAAAGCGCGGGACGTGGTGACCGAGGAGACCAGTTCGGGAGTGGTGAAGGGCAAGTACTCGTATATGTCGCCGGAGCAGATCAAGACCCAGCACCTTGACCACACCTCTGACCTCTATTCGCTGGGCATCGTGTTCTACGAAGCGCTGGCAGGCAACAAGCTGTACGGCGCGGACAACAACGACGAACTGGCGCGGATGGTTGCCCGCGGCGGTATCCCGCGCGAGAAGCTCAACTCGACCGCGATACCCGAAGCCCTGCGCCCGGTGCTCCAACGCGCGCTTAGTACCGATCCGAATCACCGCTACCAGAACGGCAGTGAGATGGTCGCGGAGCTCAGCCGTTACCTGGCCGGGCGACACGACCTGCGCCTGGAGTTGTCGGGTTACATCCGGGCGTTGTTCCGCCCCGCAGGTCAGGGCGCGGCCGAGGCCGGTGAAGCGGGTATGCCCGGGCCGGCCGTGGAGCGGGGAGGAGAAGCACCGGCAGAGCCGGTGATGCTCCCGTCGGGCGGCGAGGACCACGAGCGCACCATCATAGACATCATCCGGCTAACCGCCTACAGCGGCAGGAAGTTCTTTGCCATCGGCGGCGCGGTGCTGGCGGCGCTGGCGCTGGTCTTCCTGGGCCTGGACACGTTCCTTGGACCTGAACTGTTCGGGGGGCGAAAGCTCGGCCTGAGCGAACACCTGTACTGGCTGTTCAATCCGCCCTCGGCCTACATCGTGACCCTGCCTCCCGGGGCCGAGGTCTGGGTGGGCGACGAACCGTCGCCGCGGGGCAGGACGCCCGGCCCGCTCGGGAAGCTCGACCGGCGCAGTCGAATCAGGTTGACGCTGGACGGGTATGAATCCCTGCTGTGGGAACTTGCGACGGTTCCCGGCCGGTGCGACACGCACGCCTACAGCTTCAAGGTACCGGTGTACGTTGTCGCGAATGTGCCCGCGCAACTGAGTTGGCAGGGGCGGGAATGGCCGAACCCGACGCCGGTAACCGACCTGGCCAAGGTCGAGATATGCAGTACGACGGTCCACGAATTCGAACTGGCGACAGCAGGGTTCGCTCCCATACGGGGCAGTTTCAGAACCTACCCGCCCAGCAATCACAGCACCCAGACCCTGAGGATGGCGCCGGAGAAGGACCCCGACGGCAACCACTACTGGCGGGTGGAAGGAAGGTTTCTCGGCTATCGCCGGTTTTCCACCTCGCCCGCCGACGCGGAACTTATCCTCCGGCACGAGGACGGCACGGACGAACCGGTACTGCGCGGCGGTTCCGGAGAGTACGTCGCGCTGGCGCCCGGACGCTACGAGCTCAGGGCAAGCCGGGCGTCATTCAGCCCGGGCCGTCGCGAGTTCGAGATAAGCCGGGGAGATTCTCAGGACATCAGCCTGACGCTCACCCGGCCGATTCGGATAACCGCCTTCGATTCGGAGACGAACCGGCGGATAGGAAGCAGAACCTTGAACCTGGGCGTCGGCACGCACGCGGTTCCGCTGAGCTATGACGGCTATGAAAAGAAGACCGAACGGATTGCCGTTTCGGCGACGAGCCCGTCGGAATACTCCTTCAAGCTGACCCCGGGCGCAATCGAGGTAACGATACGCGTGACCAGGCGTAAGGAACCGGTCAGGAACGCGCTCGTCTACATATCCCAGGGCGCTTCCCTCGGCCGCACCGA
>DSBX01000031.1 GCA_011049385.1 Caldifarciminota bacterium
AGAGAGAGAGAGAGATGAACTAACACTCTCTGCCACTGTGACTTACGAGAAATGTGCCCAAGTGGCATTTTCCGGCACGAATGTTGCTAGTAGTATTGGCGAAGAGTCCGGCAGGGTAACGGAGCCGAGCAGGTCGCCTCGGCGGCATCCGGGCCGTCCCTCGCGGCCTTCCCGACCCCGGCCCAGACCGGACAGGAACGATGAGGAGGACGCATGTCCAGACGAATAGGTGTCTCACCTCTACGGCTGGCGACCATCGTCGCGGTCCTTGCCGTATGCACCGGCTTGAGCCTTGGCCAGAACAAGGCCTGGCCCTGGAGCACGGGCAGTCTCTACGAAGGCACGGAGCCGTCCCAGGCTCGAATGCTCGAGATCTGTCCGGACGTAACCGGGTGGATACCGACCTACACGGTTCACGCAACCTGGCGCAGTTCGGCCTCGGTCTACTACGACTACTCCCCAAACAGCGGCGCTTCCTGGGTGGGAGAGATGCTGGTACCAAGTCAGCGGCCATACGGCACTCTGAGACCGGCGCTCCGGGCTCTGCCCGACGACCGGGTCTGGCTAAGCAAGCAGAACAGTTGGGGCGGGGGGAACTTCGGTGTCGAACTGGCCGTACAACGCGCACGGCCGCCCCAGCCGTGGCCTGGATCCTGGTACTTCGATACCAAGGACATCGCAGATATGTACCCCAACGCCCTGGCCACAACCTTGAGCAGTGGCGTATCCGGAGACGACATCTCACCGGGCGGCGGGTCATCGAGCTTGACCAGCGGCCAGCCGATGATCTACCTGGTCACCACCCGGCAATCCGCGAGCCCGCCCGTATCCGAGCTGTGGTTCATGGCGATTGACACCCTGCAGGGTCATCCCTACTATGAATGCGTGCTTGCCACCGCACCGTCCGGCCACGACTTTCAACCGAGCATCTCCCATACTCCGGGCGACTACGTCCATATCGCCTACCGGAGCGAATCCGGCCGTATCTGGTACCGGACCTGGTCCTGGCTCTGCCGGCCCGACTGGATTCGGCAGGGAGCCCAGCCCATCTGGGACAACCCCTACCCAATCTCCAGCGGATTCTACGAACCCGCTTCCGAACCCTCGATTGACGCCTACGGTGATTCGGTCTATTGTGCCTGGCGCGGACCGAACGAATTCGGCCAGCAAATCGGTGAGGTCTACCAGGCGAAGCGTAGCCTCTTCAACCCGACCTACTACTGGGAAGGCCACCGGAACGTCAGCCAGTCACCGTATCTCGAGTCCGGCAGTCCGCAAGGCCATACCGGGACCACGGTCGTCTGGCAGGAGCAGGTGAGCGGCCCGCAGGGCGCTTTCGAAGCGATGGTGCGCTGGACCCCGGGCCCGATAATGCAGTTGTCCGCCAGTCCGGGACACGACAGCCGCTGGCCCCATGTCGCGGTCGTCAACCCGGTGCCGTGGGGCGGGTTTCAGTACAAGACCTACGCGCTCTGGTCCGACAAGGACCGCAGTTCGAATGCGGACAGCATCCGGTTCCGGTACTACGTCTACATACCGAATCTCGCCGGGTCGCCCGAATACCCGTCTTACCTGGCCGCGACACTCGGCACCGAAGAGCAGTCACCCTACTGCCGGTCCCGCGACGGCTTCCGCCGCTACCCTGAGGCGAGCCTGGACATCGGCCGGACTGAGCTGGTCTATCGTCTTCCGTATCTGGACCCGAGACGCGACTACAAGGCCGAGTTGGTGGTCTTCAACGGCGAACGGGAACCGCTGGCTCAGGACTACTCGTTCGGTGACCGCGCCGTTCATCCGGTCGAGGTAAGGGCCGGAGCCTGGGACACGGTCTACCTCACGATTCCGCGTGAAGCCTACCGCACGACCGAAGCAACCCTGACGATAACTCGGCGGGAGGGGCCACACGCCGCGTTGGCCGGTCTCAAGGTATACGAGGCACATCCGCTCGACGCTGCCGGAGGCGGCCAACAGGGGCAACGGTCCGGCGCGCAGGCCCTGGCCATCCGGGCCGAGCCGAACCCGTTCACCGACCGGTGCGTCATCAACCTCCCGGCCGGTATGCGCGGAACCCGGGCAACGGTCCATGATGTGACCGGTCGTCAGGTCCGCGAACTCACCGAGACCCGCGGGGCGCTGGTCTGGGACGGACGTGACTCCCGGGGCGAATGCCTGCCCGCCGGGGTCTATTACTGCCATCTGAGCACCGATGCGGAGCGGTCGTGGACCAAGCTGGTCAAGCGTTAGCCGTAAGCAGTCGGCGGGGAAGGGGTTCTCTCCCCTTCCCCGCCCTGGTCAGCGGCCTGCTTCTTATGGCCCTTGTGCTCCCGGCATCGGCTCCGGCCGCGGAACTCCGGTTCAAACGGGTCGCCTACTTCGAACGCGCGGCTTATGTTAGCGCGTTCCACTACATCCCGATAGCCGATGCGACCGGCGACGGACTGCTGGAGATGGCCTATGCCGCAGGCAGAACCGACAGCCTCACGACTAACCCGCCCCGATGGGAGATACGCCGGTTCCATCCCTGGAACCGCTCCGAGATTGTGCATTCCGACACGGTGCCGTGGCCCCCACCGCACGGCCTGAACCCCGGCCTTTTCAAGCCCGGGGCATTCGGGGACTGGAATGGCGATGGCCGGCTTGAACTTGTCGGGTATAACTGGTTCATTGGTGATACCGTTGCCCGTTGTATGGTTGTTATGCTTCAGGCCCCGGGTCCGGGCAGACCGCCGACCGAGCTTGCTTGGTGCTACAACCACGGTTATGCGCCTTGGAGCACCCTCCACCTGCCCGGAGACCTTGACGGTGATGGCTTGAGCGACCTGCTCGTAGCGGCGGATTCGGACTCGGTCAACGGCTTCCTGATGCTCGAATCCGATGGCAATGGCGGCGTCCGACCGGTCTGGACTTCCTGGTGGTTCGCCAACTACGGGTTAGGGTTCGGAGACTTCAACCTCAACGGCCGGATGAACTTCGTCGGTGCGGTACACAGCCGAGTCAATGTCTTCGAGAACACCGGTGACAACCAGTATGAACTGGTTTATGTTGATACTCTTCCTGTGGTCAACGGCGGTGCCGATGTTTTCACCGGCGACGACGTCACCCGGAACGGCAAGCCCGAGTTCTTCGTTCCGTTCTTCCGCGGATACGGCGGC
>DSBX01000178.1 GCA_011049385.1 Caldifarciminota bacterium
AGATACCGATAACAGCGCAAGAACGGCCATTGCCGCCGCGATACGAACGCTCATTGTATCCTCCTCGTGCTTCCAACGACTACGGAACATTGCCGGTAGCGTCTCCATGGTCCGATGGGCCTCCAACTGCAATCGAGACGCGAGGCCGTTTCGTCCAACTCAAGTCTCGTCAAAGTGTTCCGAAGTCGGGCCTGCATCTCCATTCTTCATGCACAAATTCTAGCCGATTCCCTCGCGGTGTCAAGGCGTTCAGGTCGGACGGCGGACGGAACTGCCGGGCGGTGCGGGCTCTGTCCCTGCGGGCCAATCGGTTGCGGTCGGCGGACCCCCCTCCGGTTCTATCGGCTCAGCTTCTCACTGCAGACGACTCGTGGGCTGGCCTCGACCTTCTCATCCGCTGCGGCGCGTTCCGCCCAATCCTTCATCCCGTGCTGGTAGTAGATATCGGTCAGTTCCTTGAGCAGTACCCGGCCGGTCATCGCATTGACCCGGGTCCGGTTCAACAGCCGCTTGACTGCAGTCGTTACCGGCCCGCGTAGAGCCTTCTCCAACCGGGTAATCTGGTCCCGGATACCCTCGTCCTCCTCCTGTTCGTAGAGCATACGCAGTTCGCGGAGGGCGTAGCGTTGGCCGTGGGTAAGCGAGGTGACGTACTTACGCTCGGCCTGCCGGTTCCTGACCTCGGCATCAAACTCTTCCTTCACGCGCATGACCGCCTTGTTGTATCCCGGGGGCAGAGCGGTCGGAGCAAGGCGGGAGTCGGACCGGATTGCGGCGAGCACGCTCGGCATGTCGCGTGACAACTGCTTGCCCTTTTCGTCCACCAGGAACAACTGCTGGTAGTCCCCGGCCGCGCAGTGCACGAACAGCCCTCCCTCTGCCGCCTGCTTCACCGACCGGATACCATCCCTGAGCCCGGCAATCCGCTCGAACTCGGTCGGGTTCTCGCGCTGTAACTGGCGCAGGAATTCCTCGGCTTCGGCCAGGTCTACCGCCTCGCCTCCGGCATCGCCGAACAGGTCGAGCTGTCCTGCACTCTTCTGCTCATAGATGGCGTACATCGCCTCCCGGTTCAGGCGCTCGGTGTCCTCAAGCACCTTGGCGTCTTCGCCAATAGTATCGTGTATCTCCTGGATACGCCGTTTCAGCTTGTCGCGCAGGCCCAGGTTGCGTTCCAGCCCGGTCTCGGGCAGGAAGTTGAACCCGAAGACCTCCTCGTGCTCGGTACCGATGCGGTCAATCCGACCGAACCGCTGAATCAGCCGAACCGGGTTCCAGTGCAGGTCATAGTTGATCACCATATTGCAGTCCTGCAGGTTCAGCCCTTCGGCCAGCACGTCGGTGGCGATGAGCGTCGTTATCTCGCTCTCGCCCAGCTTCAGTGCATACTCCGGGTTCGCCTTCGGCGCAAACCGGCCGACGACCTTGAGCTTGCTCTTGTCCCCGCTGTATATCACTTCGATGTCACGGTCCTTGCCGCCGGGGTTCAGGTTCTGGAACAGGTAGTCTGCGGTATCGGCGTACTGGGTGAATATGAGCCGCTTGCCTCCGGCCAGCGGCGTCTCTGCCAGCCTGTGCTTCAGGGTCAGGAGTTTGGCGTCCTTGTCCGGGGTAATCGGCTCCACCAACTCGAGTATCTGCCTGAGCAGAGTCACGTCGTGCCGAATGTGCCGCTTCAGCCGTTCGACATCGAAATCCTCGGCCCGATACCGGCCCGAAACCGCCCGCAGGGCCTCAACCAGGCCCTGCTCTTCCTCGCTGTTCGGCTCGTACAGGATTTCCTGTGCCCGCTCGCCGGCCGGAATGATGCCTTCCTCCAGCCCGGCCAGGAACCGCTCCTGGACCGTCAACACCTTGCGCACCGTGCGACGGAACGCCTCGACACTCGACTCCAGCCGCTTGAACAGCAGTACCCGGATGAGCCCGCGCAGGTTCACCCCGGCCCGGTGCAGGCCGGCATAGGGTTCCCGCTGCTGCTTCGCTTTCTTGACGTAATGCCACAGGCCGTAGCGGGCGAAGGTCAACTCGCCCTTGCGCGGCTCGGCAATCTGACTGCGGTGATACGACCCGAGGTAACCGCGCAACTGGTGGTACAGCCCCTGGTAAGTGTCCTCGATGCTGTACTCGATCGTCGCCAGCCTGCGCAACGGGAAGAACTGCTTGCGGTCGCCGACCAGCACGTAGGCCCGGTTCGCCTCATCAAGATAGGGCCGGGCTTCTTCTTCGGACATCTCCCGCAACGGCCGGTCGGTGTCCCCGGCATACCCGTACCAGCGCAGGACGTGGCGGCGCAACCGCCGCACCTGCAGATGGTAGAGCAGTTCCGGCAGTTTGCGCTCGTTCTTGTCAATCAGCTTGAAATACTTGTTCAAATCGGGCGGGTCAACCGGCAGGTCGGTCTTATCGTCCTGGTGAAACAGCTTGATCTGGTGGTACACGTCCCAGGCGCTCTGGTTGCGCGGGGTCGCGGTCAGGAAACAGCACGGCTTGCCCGAGGCCAGGAACGCCTGGACCACCCGGTACCGCTGGGTGTCCGAATGGCGCAGGTTGTGGCTCTCGTCCATGAGCAGAAGGTCGCAGTTGCGGTAGATGGCGTGCCCGGTCAGGAAGTCCGGGTTGCCGTCCTCGCTCTCTTTCAGGAACCCCATCGAAACCATCTGCGCGTTCAGCTCGTACTTACTGCTGTAGGCCTGCCACATCTCGACCAGCGAGGCCGGGCAGATGATGAGCGGCCGGGCGCCACGGGTCCGGACGAAGTGCTTGCAGATTGCCGCGCCGACGTACGACTTGCCCAGCCCGACCACATCGGCCACAAACGCCCCGCCGTAGTCCTTCATCATCCGGATGGCGTGGTTCACCGCCTTGACCTGGAAATCGGCCAAATCCCGGATGATGTCGTCGTCCCAGAGCATCTCCTGGTCGCCACCGTCGTCAATGCGCTCCCGCACCAGCTCGTACAGGGTCTTCATATAGATGTCGTACGGGCTGACCGGGCGGGCGGCCCAGGACTCGGTAAGCTCGGTCATCAGCGCGGTGTCGAAATCCTCGGCTTCCTGCCAGAGCGCGTCGAACCAGCGCACCAGCTCGG
>DSBX01000044.1 GCA_011049385.1 Caldifarciminota bacterium
CTCGAAGCGCTCGATGATCCGGGCCGCGTCGGCCGAGTCCACGAGCCCGGCGGCGAGCGCGGAGTCGTGGACCATCACGTAAGCGTGCGCGCCCTTGTCCACGCAGACGAAGGGCGCCTGGTACTGGGTCGGCGGCATCACGCTCATGTTCCATATCCAGAGCATCAGCGTATCGCCCGGTTCCGGACCCTGGTCCGCGGTCCGGTCCACATCGGCCCGGGTGAGAGAAGGCCGGGCCGGGAGGGGCGCGCCGTCAAGCGCGAGTCGGTGGAACATCGGCGTGCCGCAGACTGCGGGCGCAACCGGTGCGCCTGCGACCAGCGAGAGCAGGAGTAGAATCATCCTCGTTTTTCCCAGGGCAGTTTCGTGAGTCGGACCGCCCGGCTGTCCCGGTGCCGGCGGACGAAGTAGACCCCGGGCGGGAGATGTCCGATGTCGTTCTCGCCGGGACGGAGGTTCATGATCTTGCGGCCGGAAGCGTCGAGCAGCAGCGCGGGTTCACCCGGCGGCAGACGCAGTATCGCGCGGACGACCACGGGCGGTCGCCAGTCGGGCCGGTGAACCGCGGGCCGGGATTCATCGGCAATGCCGACCGCTCGGCCCTGCCAGACGCAGACCGGGTTGTAGCTGGCCGGCCCGATTTCATCCACATTGAAGCCGGCAATGAGGTCCTGGACCCAGATCACCGCCAGCGAGTCGCCGGAGCAGTCCGCGGCCAGGTGGGGCAGACGTTTGGAACTCTCGTCCGGTTCGGTGAGCGCGACCGGGTCGGACCAGCTGAGCGCGCCGTCATCGGACCAGGCCAGCCAGATGTCCGCACGCAGCATGTCGGTGGAAGGCTCGGCGTTGTCCGGGTGAAACTCCTCCCAGGCGACGTAGAGTCTTCCGGTCCCGGGGTTGATGCCGATGCTCGGCCGGTCGCAGATGGCGGCGTGACTGCCGAACCTGCCGGCGAGGACCGCGGCCTCGGCCCGATGGACCGGGAACCAGGTCATCGCCGCCGAACTGAAGAGCCAGAGCTGGGCCGGGTTCTGGTAAGCCGAATCGCCGACTACAGGCAGGACGGTCGTTGCCAACAGCCAGTCGTCGTTGGCGTCAAAGACCACCCCGGCACCGCGGGCGCAGACCGCGGTGGTGTCGCCGCCCCAGGCGGTTGGCGGTTCGAGCACGACAGGTGCGTTCCAACTCGCGCCGCCGTCATCGGAGAAGCGGTAGTTGAGGGTGAGTTCGGCGTTCGCACCGCTCATCCAGGTCGCCAGCACCCGACCCGAAACGCGGGAAGCGGTGAGGTTGTGGCCGAAGGCACTGCCCTGATGCCAGGCTTCCGGCGCGCGCCAGGTGCACCAGGGGTCGGACCGGGAATAGAAGAGATTGTCCTCGGCCTGGAACTTGATGAGCAACAAGTGGATGCCGCCGTCGCCGCCCGCGCCGACCACGGGCAGGAACCAGCCGGTCAGGCCGGGTGCGCCGATGCATTCTTCGAACACGCCGGCCCCGGGCGCGAGGTCGCGCACCGCGGTCGGGGCGAAGTTCGGCGGCATCCCGCCGACGTTGTAGTGCGTGGCGATGACCGCCGCCCCGTCCGGGTCCACGTCCAGCGTGCCGTAGCCGGTCCGGCGCATCTGTGAGTTCATTCCCGAGTTCATATAGTCCGGGTCGAGCCAGTTCCAGGCTCCGGTGCCGGCGTCGAAGAAGTTGTATCTCATCGTCCGGTCCGGCCAGTTCGAGCCCTGCGGCTGCGCGCTGAACGTCCAGGCGATGTGGAGCCCGAACGCCGGGTCGCGCCAGGCCATCCGGAGCGAAGGGCCGGAGTTCTGGTTGTCGAAAGTCGTGCCGCCGACGGTGTCAATCACGCCGGGCAGGACCTGCGCGCCGGCAATCCCGGCCAGCACGAGCCCGATCAATCCTGGCCGTTCCATAACTCACTCCTCCGCGTACGGCGGGACGACGCGGCGACCCGCGCCCCGCGGCGGCGAGTTGTCGAAGACCTGGACCACGTGGTAGATGACGCCGATGGCCGGGCGCGGGGCCTTGCCGTGGAAGTAGTCGTGGACCATGTTGATATACTCGACGACCTGCTTCTCGTAATCGGTCAGGTTCGGGTTCTCCGGGTGGAGCATCTGGGCGATACAGCGCAGTTCGTAGCTCTTGGGCATATCGAGGAAGACGATGGTGACGCCTGGGTCGCTCATCTGGTTCAGGAAGGTGTGGGTCTCGAAGCCGGGCCGGGCATAGAGCTCAAGCGAGGTCTGTTTGGTCAGGTCGAAGAGCTCCGCGCCCTGCCGGTAGAGGCTTTCCAGCACCGCGAGCTTCCGGGTCAGCGAGTCGTCCCAGGTCCGCCGGAACAGCTCCGCGACCTCGGCCAGCTTCTCCGCTTTCGGCAGCCAGCCGACGCCCTTGACCGCGTTGTTGATGGTGAAATGCGTGTCGCGCCGCTGTGCGCCGTGGGTGGCGACCATCCCGCTGTGTGGGCCGGAGAGCGTCGGACTCCGTCGTGCGCCGCCGGTCAGCATCTCGCGGTATTCGCCCAACTGTTGAAGGCGGCTGGTGAAGTTCCAGTCCAGGTAGTCTTCGGGCAGGGTCACCAGCGGGTACTCCTGCCACTCGCCCTCGACCCGGGCGCGGATGAAGCCCTCGGCCAGCTTGCGGCTGTCCACCGCATCCTGGCTGAACCAGCCGGTCCAGCGGCCGCGTTCTCCGGCCGGGTCGGCCGGGTCGGGAACCCAGCGGGCATCGTTCCAGAGGTCCTCCATCCCCAACTCGGGGTTTGTGAAATCCGGGATGCGTTCCCCGCTCACAGCGATGCCCGCGGCGAGCAGTACGAGCGACAGCAGGATTCTCTGCATTGCCTTCTCCTTTCGGTCTTCTTAGCGAGCACGAGTCATTCTAGCTTCCCGGGCACGGCGATGCAAGCCCGGTTGACAATCCGGCCGCCGCCGCCTAGCCTTTCGACGATGCCGTTCAGCGCCCTGCTCGCCAACGCCTGGCACCACCGGTCCGACGCTTTCTCATCGGTCGCGGCCGCGGCCGGTATTGCCGGCGCGCTCATCGGCGGGCCGGGCTGGCGGTTTCTCGACAAC
>DSBX01000295.1 GCA_011049385.1 Caldifarciminota bacterium
CTCGCACCCGGTCAATGTCGAGTGAGCTGTAGAAGCCGCTGATGTTGTCGGTGTTGGCGGGCAGTCCGCTGTTCTGCGGGGTGTAGCTCGTCCAGCGACCGGAAACCGGGTCGAAGAGCGAGAGCCCGGCTTCGGTCAGGAGCCATACCCGGCCCGAGGCGTCGGTGCGCACTCGGAAAACGCTGTTCGAAAGTAGTCCGCTGTTGCCGGTGTTGTAGACGGCGAATTCCGAGCCGTTGTACACCGCCGCGCCCTGCGACGTCGCGGCCCAGACGCGGTCGTCCGCGTCTACCGCTACCGAACGGATTTCCCGCGAGGGCAGGCCCTCGGTCAGCACCGCGTAGCGGTCGTCGGAGCGGTCGTGCAGGGTTCCGGCGTAGTCAATCATCACCAGTCCGACGGTCAGGCCGAGCCAGGCTCGTCCGCGCCGGTCGGTGGCGAAGTCGTAGCCGCCGCCCGGCGGCGGCGCGAGACCCGGGATGTCGAACGATACCTGCTCGCCGACCGAGTCTATGGCGACCACCACCCCGTCGGCGTTGAACATCCACTTGGTATCGTGGTGGTCGATGCCGAAGGCGGTGATGATGTTCCAGGCCGAGGACGTGCCCCACTGGACCTTCTCCCACCTGTCTTCGTCCGGGTCGTAGTAGCTCAGGCCGCCATCAAGACCGAAGTGGGTGCTCCAGACCCGGCCTTTCGAGTCGCAGGCCAACTGCAGGGTGAGGGGCAGGACACCGGGCTTGAGGGCGACCGCGCCGGTTACGGGGTCAATGCGAGAGAACCCCCGCCAGCTGTAGTAGTGACAGGCGTGAAGGTCGCCGGAGGTCGGGCTGAAGCCGACCGCGGTAACCAGGCCGGAGGCGATGCCGCCGGTCGAGAAGGTCTGCCAGGACTGGCCGCTGACCGAGTAGCGCAGGCCGTTACCCCGGTCGAGTGCGCCGCCCAGACCGACCCAGAGCCGCTCCCCGGCGTAGACGGCACGGCTATCACCGCCGGCGATGAGCCGGAGGCGAGTCGAATCGAGCCCCTCGGTATGATAGAGACCGGTATCGGTGGCGACATAGAGGTCGGTGGCGGATACCTCAAGGTCGAAAACCCGTCGGGCCGCCCCGAATCGGAACACCGCGACGAAGGATGTGTCGCGGAGCCGTGCCACCCCGTACTCGGTGGCAACGAGTGCGGTGTCACGCCAACCCGCTATCGCCTTGACCGAGTCGCCCAGCGGGCGGCGCCAGGCGCGCCACTCGTCGAGACCTTTGCCTATGCGGGTGACACCGACATTGGTACCGACCCAGTATTCGCCGAGCACGGCCAGCGACAGCACCCGGTCGCTGAGCAGTTCGGGCCGGTTGACGACGGAGTAGCGGCGGATGACATCGTCATCGAAGTCGAGCCAGGTGCCGTGCGTCTCCACGACGTAGAGCCCGCGGTCGGAGCCGAAGAGCAGGCGGGTGCCGTCGCGGGCAATGGCGGTGACGATATCGGGCATGTCGTTGGGGCGGTAGGGACGGGCCCTCGTGGAGTCACGGATGATGACCCCGACTCCGCCGCCGTCGGTGGCGACCCAGATGTTGCCTTCAGGGTCGAGTTCGAGTGTGTTGCAGATGTTGGCCGGCAGGCCGTCGGAGTTGACGACCGTCCGAAGAATACGGAGTTCTTCCGGGTCCAGGGCGTAGACGCCGCCCCGGGTGGCAACGACCAGCAACGTGTCGCTGCCCGCGATGTCGTTGACAAAGTTGGTGTTGGTGTAGGTCTGCCAGCCGGTGGCGGATGTGATGGCCAGCAACAGACCCAACAGGGCGAGATTCATCTATTCGATTCTAGTGGCGGCCAGCGGTGAGTCAATGCCGGTCCGGGCCGCGGCGGAACATCAAGGCGAAGCAACCCAGTGCCAGCAGGCCGATGAACAGGAAGACGAAGCGGGGCGCGGCCGCGAGGAACAGCGCCACGCCGCCGGACAGGGCGGTGACGAGGTACAGCAGCAGCAGGGTGCGGCGGGTGCCGAGTCCGAGCGAGAGCAGGAAGTGGTGGATGTGTTCGCGGTCGGCCTCGAAGATGCGCACCCCGCGCCAGGAGCGGCGGAGCACCACCCGGATCGCGTCAACGATCGGCACCGCCAGCGCGAGCATCGGCACGAGCAGGCTGACCAGCGCAACATTCTTGCCCGCGCCGACCAGCGCGACCGCACCGAGGGTGAACCCGATCAGTGTCGCGCCGGTGTCGCCCATGAAGATCCGGGCCGGCGGGGAGTTCCAGGGCAGGAAACCGATGCAGACGCCGACGATGCCCGCGGCCAGGGCCGCCGCCGGGACGTTGCCCGTCGGCAGTACCGAGATCATCAACACGGTACCGGCAATGGCGCCGATGCCGGCGGCGAGTCCGTCGATGCCGTCGATGAAGTTCATCGCGTTGATGGTCAGGAGCAGCCAGCCGATGCTGAGCGGGTAGCCCCAGATGCCGGGTTCGAGCGTACCGAGCATGGGCACGTTGAGTCTCTGGATCGGACCGTGGAGGAGCACGAACAGGGTCGCGCCGACAAGCTGGATGATGAAGCGCAGCCACCAGGGCCGGGGCCGGATGTCGTCGTAGAGGGAGATGGCCAACACCGGTCCGCAGCCGACCAGGAGCGCCCGGATGAACCTCCCCTGGAAGAAGTAGCCGCCGACAAGCATCGCCGCGCTCCCGGCGAAGAGCACCGCCAGGCCCATCGCGATACCGCCGAGCCGGGGCGTGGCGACGGCGTGGTTCTTGCGGCTGTCCGGTTCGTCGTAGACGCGGTGTTGCCGGGCGAGCTTGATGATGAGCGGGGTCAGGGCCGCGGTCAGCCCGGCGCCGACCAGGAAGGGCAGGAGCAGGTGAAGGACGTTCACGCCCGCTTGCCTTCGTGCCGCCAGGAGTATTCGCGTTCGCCGAGTTCGAGCGCGCCCGCGGCCATCAGCAGGCCGAGGTAGCCGGTGAAGAGGAGGTTGATGAGCGGGCGCTGTAATGCGACCGGCGTCGTCACGCCCCGGCTTGACACCGGCAGGGCTCAACCTATCTTAGCAGTCGTGCAATCCCGCTCGGCCGAGAACGC
>DSBX01000290.1 GCA_011049385.1 Caldifarciminota bacterium
CGTGCAGGCCGGTCTTGACCTCGTGCACCTTGTCAATCGTCCGGGTGAAGTCGAACTTGCCCAGCACCTGGTCGGTGCCGCGGTAGTGCCAGGAACGGTTGTCGCCCTCGGTGACGAACAGCCCGGGCACGCCGTACGGGTACTGGGTCAGCGCGTAGGCGGTCCGGAAGTTGTGCTCGCCGGGGTGGGCGTAGACCTGGTTATCATCACGGTCCAGCCAGTAGGAGCGGTACAGGTTCAGCACCGCTTCCTTCTGGTCCTTGGCGATCCGCTCCTCGGGCACGCCCATCGCCCGGTCGTGGGCCGCGTACTTCTCCCAGTTGAAGACCCAGTCCTCGCCCCGGAAGATGAAGCGCGGGAAGATGCCGCTGTTGCGCATGAAGCCCCAGAAGCCGGTCGTGTCGTCGGCCTCGGCCTTGAAGTTGCGCACCGCCCGCATCAGGCCGGTGCTGAAGTAACCGACCTTTGCCTCGTAGACCGTGGTCGGGCTGAGCAGGTGGTTGATGGTGAGGTTGCCCTTGGTTGAAGTCACCCGGTTTGCATAGAGCCCGTCGAGGTGGAAGCGGTAGGTGTGCGAATAGCTGCGCCACTGGTAGTTCGAGTGGTGGGCGTCCGCGGTCAGCTTCAGCCCCTCGTAGGTGAGCGGGAACTCCTTGGGCAACTGCAGGGTCAGCTTGCCCTCGAGCGCGTATTCGCCGCGCGGGGCGAGCCCGGTGTTGTAGCGGACGTTGGAAGCATCGTCGGTCCGGTAGTACTCGCCGGAGACGAAGTAGCGCAGGCGGCTGTAGACCGGGGTCGGCCCGCCCAGGCTCAGGTTGACCCGGTGGTAGCCGTAGTTCAGCGCCGGCGTCGGGAAGAACCCGTCGCCCTGGTAGCGCACGCGGCCGCT
The DNA here is from genome assembly GCA_011049385.1 of Caldifarciminota bacterium. Lineage (GTDB taxonomy): Bacteria > Hydrothermota > Tepidihabitantia > Tepidihabitantales > Tepidihabitantaceae > DSBX01. The sequence continues at coordinate 890 of DSBX01000290.1, forward strand.
CGTCCGGGGCCCGCCCTCGCGGGTCACCGCCCGGATGATGCCGGACATCGCCTCGCCGTACTCGGCGTCGAAACCGCCGGTGATGACGACCACCGACTGCAGGGCGTCGGTCGTCGGCCGCGGGCTCGACCAGAGCGTGCCGTAGACCGCGTCCTGGGCCGCGACGCCGTCCACTAGGTAGGCCACGTCGTCGAACCGGCCGCCGCGGATGAAGGTGTGCGACGGGCTCTGGGTGATGCCCGCCTGCATCCCGACCAGCTCGGCCAGCGAGGTCACCGGCAGGCGCTTGAACTGCTCGTCGGTGATGACGCGCTCGACGCTCACCGCGCCGCGCGACACCAGCTCCACCTTCTGGGCGGTCACCTTGACCTGCAGGCCGACGTCAACGACCGTCTCGGTCAGCCGGAAGTTCACCGTCACGGTCTGACCCTGGACGACCAGCACGTCGGTCACCCGCATCGGGTTGTAACCAGTGTAGGACGCCTCGACCACGTAACGGCCGGGCGGCACGTTGATGATCTGGAAGCGGCCGTTCACGTCGGTCGCCGCGCCCAGCTCGGTCTCCTGGACGATGACGTTGGCGAACGCCAGCGCCTCGCCGGTCTTCGAGTCAATCACCCGGCCGGAGATCGTCCCGGTATTCGCCAGCACCGCACCGGACAAAAGCAGAAAACACAGCGCCAGCCGCAGGCTCAGGGCTTCTGACTTCTGGTTTGTCATCATTTCCTCCTACTCCACGACCCGCACCCGGACGCCCCAGACCGTGCCGACGTAGTTGCCCGACACCTCCGGGTCCAGCTCCAGCCGCGGGCCGACCACCTCGTACGTCACCTCGATGGGAATCTGGACCGCGTAGATGGTGAAGACTCCGGGCTCGGTCAGCGGCACCCGGTCGGACTTGGAAGTCAGGAACTCATAGCGCTTGCCTTGGAAGTAGACATAGCCGGCCGCATCGCCGATGGTTGTCAGAATCTGGCTCTGACGGAACGTCAGGCTGTCGCCGACCCGGAACGTCGGCAGTTCCTCGTTCGTGTAGAGCCTCTGCATCCCGTAGTTCACCGTGTCCGGCCGCAACAGCACCCGCACCGTCGTGTCCTTCGAAATCAGCTCCGCGTAGACCACGTAGGGCGCGTCGTTCGGGTTCGGCGCAAAGAAACGGCTCCCGCCCGCGTACTTCCACGGCTGCCACGTCCCGTCCACCTTCTTCAGCACCGCGCCGTCGGTCTGTGCGCCCACGAACTCCTTGCGCACGGTGTACTCGAACGGCGAAAAGGCCTGCTCGTAATACTGCAGGATGAGCGTCTCGCCCGGGCTCGGGAAGAACATCGAATCCCGCAGGTACTTCGTGTAAGAAAACGTCTTCAGCCGCAACTCGCCGGGCAGGGACTCGACGACGGTGACGGTCGCGGTCGTCTCCTGGGTCCAGGTCGTCTCGCCCGCGGCGACGGTCATGAAAGTGTCAACCACCGCGATGAACGACGGCTTGAAAACATGGCCCTCCTCGTGGAAGACGTGCTGGAGCGCATTGTGGCGGAACCTCTGCTTGAACGGATTATCCCGCACCTCGTTCCGAATCCGGGACCCGGTCGTGCCGGGCATCACCGTATCGCAGGCCCGGAGCGAATCATCGTTGAACGCGGCGGAGAACATCGAAAGATTACTGTCCACCCACGCGTAGATTGCCGCCGAATCATCGGCGGTCGGCTCCCAGAAGCCCTCGGGCGGCATCCGGCCACAGCCGAAGACGCCAACGGCGACCAACGCGCAGAGCGCGACACCCGCCCCGGCCCACTGCGCCACATCGCGCAACAAAGCCAAGGCGAACTGCATCGAGCTTCGCTTCATCCTGCCTCCTTTATCGCTACATCAAGTTACCTGGCCCGCACGGCCAGCACTGCCACGCTGATACCCCCAGCCACTCCACCCTGCTAATTTAGAGACAAACAAGCCGCTGTCAAGCTGAAGTCAAAACCTCAAGAAGACCGAGGCAAGAACAAGCCGCCGACGCACGCCGACCACCCAACCACCCGGTCACCTGGTCACCTTCTAGCTCTAGCCCAGGCACATGGTGACCCCCTGAGGGTGGCCGCGAGGTCGGCGGGCATTCCGCCGAAGGACTGGGCAATGCTGAAAGGAAGGGCACGAGCGATACGGCTCCGAGCGGAGACGA
>DSBX01000202.1 GCA_011049385.1 Caldifarciminota bacterium
GTTCCTGCTCATCAACAATGTCGGACCGAACACGGTCGAACTGCCGGTCGGCAGTCAAAGCAACCCGCTCTGCCAGCTCGTGCTGTTCAGGCTGTAGGGTTATTGGCCCGGCCTATCGTGTCGGGCAGACAGCAGGGACAGTAGAAACACTGAGGAGGTAACAGTGGTACTGAACAAGAAGAGCATCCTGGCCGCAATCGAGTCCGGCCGGTTGAAGATAGACCCGTACGACAAGAAGCTGGTCCGGGCCGCTTCCATCAAGCTCACCCTTGCCGAGCTCTACCTGGCCGACCGCTGGCCGCACAGGCTCGACTCGCGCAAACAACCCCCGCGGCCGCCGGCGAAGGGAGCGTTGATTATGCCGAAGCGCCTCACTCATCCCTACGAGCTTGTTCCCCGTGACCGGGTGATCGCCGGAACCTTGGAGAAGATTACCCTGCCGGACGACATCTGCGCTGAAATCCGGCCCCGGGCGCGGACCACCGCGCTCGGCTTCAATCTCGACATCACGCCCGGCTTCATCCAGCCCGGGACGAAGGAAGAACGGCTCTTCTTCGCCATCCGCAACCCCGGTCACTCGGTCGTGGTATTGCACCCCGGCATCCGCATCTGCCAACTCATCCTGAGCCGGGTGGGGTAGAGTGGTCGGAAAGGAGGAGACTGCTATGGACTTGACAACCGCCGTGCTTCGGCGCGGCATAGAACTGCTGAATGGTCGGGAGCAAGACAAGAAAAGTGCGGCCATTGCCGGCATACCGAAGGCGCTTGCCGAACTCGGAAGGACACTTTCAGGTGGCTCGGATCTCTTCGACCTTGCTCAACTGCCGCGCACTCGGTTGCGTTCGCCCCTTGCCCGGGCGCGCTTTCTGCGCCAGACCAACGACGATGCCTGGTACAAGGAAACGGTAATGGATGGCGAAACGCTTCCGTTTCCGCAACCTGCATCTGAGCTTGCGGCCGTGGACATTCAGCCGGCAAAGGTGCCGGATGACGAAGCAGACAAAGATACCCTGCTGACCCGGCTGGAAAGTCATGGCTCGCTGGTCCCGGTATCTGACAGACCCGGATACGACGACCTTTCGGTGTACCAGTTCTTCCGCCTGCTTGCGGCAGTTGCGCAATGCGGAGACAGCCAGATGCACCTTGTGGCCGCGGACCTCTCGGGCATCCAGCCTTTCATCCATACCGGCGCCTCCTGGGGCGCGCTCAAGACCGCCCGGGCGCGCTCGTTCCTGCTCGAACTGCTGCTACGCCATTTCGGCCGCGAGGTCACGACCGCGGCCGGGCTGTGCCGGGCTGCCATCCTCCAGGTCGGCGGCGGTCGGCTCCTGATGCTATTGCCCGAAACCGCAAAGGTTATGCCTCATGAGCTGGCGGTTAGCGTCAACGACTGGCTTCTTAAGCAGGCAGGCGGCACGATATACCTTGCTCTGGCCGATAAGGAAGTAACAACCGCTGCTCTGGTCGGGGAAGATTTCGCCGGGGTTTGGCACGAACTAGGGGTCCTGCTTGATGAGGCCAAAGCGGTGAAGTTCCGAAACAAGCTTAATGAACTGCTCGCGGTCGGCACTTACAAGTACTCAGGCGATGACGAATGCCAGGCCTGTCATCGCGATGACGATTTTGAGCCTGTGGAGCACACAGACCAGGATACGGGCCTTGTCCGGAGGCTTTGCCCGTTCTGCGACACGATGTTCATGCTGGGCAGGGATCTTACCGAGTACAAGTACGTCTTCGGCTGGAAATCAGAACCGGCCGACACTGCCATCTCCCTGCCCGGAATCAGCGGCGACAAATGGTACTGGGTGGGTGGTGACCACAGCAAGGCCGATTACCGCTGGGCGGTCAACCGGTACGAGGAGAAGAACGGTGTCTGGCCCTGGCTGCGAGCTGACTGGGTCTTTAAGCCGTCGCCCGCAGAGAAGGGCGAGAAGCCCGACATCGCCGATTTTCCGTACCTGGCCGAAGAAGCCAAAGGTGCAAATCGGATCGGTTGCCTGCGAATGGACGTTGATAACCTGGGTCTGGTAGATGACAAGTTGGTCAGTCAAGGTTTGCCGGCCTTTCTGGCCTTCTCGACAGCCGTCGAATGGTTCTTCGCAACCGGGGTCAACGAGTGCTGTCGAAAACAGAAACGGCTGGTTCACGTCATCTTCTCCGGTGGCGACGACCTGCTGATTGCCGGTGCCTGGTCCGACACGACCGAACTACTGGAAGAGCTGGGTACGAGCTTCCATAGATACGCCACCGGTAGCGACCTGTCCGTGTCTGCCGGGTTATTCCTTGAGCACCCGGCTTATCCGTTCTACCAGTTAGCCCGGCAGTCGGCCGAAGCTCTGGCCCGCGCCAAGAACTATCAACGTAGCTGTCTGCCGGACAGGTATGGTTGTGGTTCCGCTGATGGTTGCGGTTGGCGTGAGGGCAACGATTGTCGGCGCAAGGGCAATGTCGTGATGTTCTATGAGCCGGGACGGGATGAGAAGATACGAAGCGGCCCGCCACCGCTTGTCGTAACACGCCTGGTTCTGAGCTGGACTCAGTTCTTCGAGCAGGTATGCGAGCCGGCCCGGGGGGTTCGAGAGCTGCTCGCCGTGCCCGGGGAACCGGTATTCTCCCGTTCGGTTCTCCGGGGTCTGTTCAATGTGGCGGATGATTGGGAACGCGACTGGCCGGGTTGGCTCAACCGGGTTCAATGGAATCTGTCCAGGTTGAGGGTGGTCTGCAAGACTGCTGAAACACGCGCCAGATTAGACAGCCTGGGCACGTACCTAAGAAACCCGGAAGCGCTCGGGTCACTCAGGTCCGTGCTGACCTGGCTGGACCTGGAGCAGAGATAAAATGGAGGTAGGAAAGTGCCAGAACAAAGAGAACTGCTGATGAGAGCGATAGGTGAGGGTGAGAGAATAGGCCGAGAGCTGGGACAGAGTGTCCGGATGCACCAGTTGCGCCGGATATACAACGTGATAGCCCAGGCCTATGAACTGGCCCGTGACGATACTCAACTCGAAAACGCGAAGACCCGTCTTGTTCTGCTTCGGCCCCAGCTCGCCTA
>DSBX01000142.1 GCA_011049385.1 Caldifarciminota bacterium
CGACAAGACCGAGCCCGACCAGCAGCGGCAGCGGCAAAGGCTTGCGGTAGCCGGGGAGTTCATAGACGAGTTCGGTATTGCCGGCCTCGATGCGGTCACCGGGCACCAGCGGCCGGAACGAAACGTGGCGGCCGTTGACCTTGGTCCCGTTGCTGCTGCCAAGGTCCTCCAGTTCCAGCCCCTCCTGCCGCATCACTATCCGGAAATGCTGGCGGGATACATCCCGGTCGCTCAGCCGGAAGCCGGCGCTATCCTCCCGGCCGACAATCATCTGGTCGCACACGTCGGCGGACAGGTCCCGGTCCGGCCCCCGGACCACTCTCAACCGACCCGTCGTCCGCCCTGCCATTGCTAGCGCGTACCTCCGATATCGGCAACTATCTTCTTGAGCTCCTTGTAACGCGAGTCTTCGTGGTCAACGATATCGGCCAACAGGATTTCGGCCAGCTTTCTTGCTTCGCGCGGGCTCTCCTGCCTGACCAGCAGGTTGACATCGCGAATCCCCTGGTCAACGTACCTATACAGTTCAGCCCGGGCGGTGAAGCCGAGGTTGCGCGCATCCTGCGCCAGTTCGGGATTGCTCTCCGAGAGCAGTCGCGCGGCCTCATTCCAGTTCTCGGCCGCGCGGTGGTAGCTTCCCGAACCCTGGCGCATTCGGTCCTGGTAACTGTTCCAGCCGGCCCGGTGCGCCCGTGCGGCTTCGTCCGGCAACCCCGACAACAGCGGCTCAATCCGCTGCCAAGTGGAGGTGATATCCACCACCCAGACGCCGGGTGTTTGTTGCTGCTGCTGTTGTTGTGGTGGTGGCGGCGACGGTGGTGGTTGTTGTGGTTGGCGAGTGCACATCATCCCGAACAGCCCTTCGCGCACCTCCGGGGTAATCATCACCATCACCCCTATCGTCAACACAAACGCGCCGAGCCCGACCAGGACACGCTTCAGCAGTTTCTTCTTCGGGTCATCGGCCTGCGCCGGTTCGGGTTCCGCCTCCCGCCGCGGAGTCGAACGCGATGACGCACGCTGTGGCGGCTTCGCCGGCTCCGGTACCGGTCGGTACGCGCCGGAATCCTCTTCTTTTCCCGGCGTCCGCCCGACCGGCCGCGACCGGGCGGCTCCGCGCCGGGCCGGCGGGGCAACCGGTCGGTAAGGCCCGGAATCGTCCCGGCGCGCACCTGGCCGGGAGGAATCACCGGGCGGCTTCCCGGGCACCGGCGTCTCTCGAACCACGGTCAGGTCATCATCCGGCGGAGGTGCCGTCCGGGCGGGTGCGGGCATCTCCAGCCTGAGCTCGGTCAGTCCGACCTTGAGCCTGTCCCCGGGCCGAAGCAGAACCGCTGCCCCGGAACTCCCGCTTCCGCCGTGATTGCGGCCGTTGACAACGGTACCGTTCTTTGAATGGTCACGCAGTTCCACCCCGTCCGGACCAACCACCAGCGTCGCGTGACTGCCGGAGACGTGCCGGTCGCTGAGCGCAATCTCACCGTCCGGCCGCCGTCCCAGCCGATTCTCGCCCGGCTTGAGCGTCCAACTGCGCCCGCGGTCCGGACCGGCCAGTACCAGCAATCGCATCATCAGAACAACAGGTCCATCAGTATGCCGCTCTCGATGAACGACAGAATTATCGGGCCGAGGACGATGATGAACACCGCCGGGAAGATGAACGCCACCAGCGGCAGGAGCATCTTGACCGGCGCTTCGTAGGCCAGCTTCTCGGCCCGCTGGAAACGGCGACTGCGCATCTCCGCGGCCTGGGTCCGCAGGACGAGGCCCATCGCCGCGCCCGCCTCGGTCGCCTGCACCACGGAGTTGACGAATGTCGTGATGTCGGGCAGGTTAAGCTTCCCGCCCATCTCGCGCAGGGCGTCGTTGCGCGACTTGCCGAGGTTGATGTTCCGCAACAGCCCGCGGAACTCCCAGGTCAGCGGCCCGGGCTGGAAATGCTCGGCTACCTTGCGGGTCGCGCCGACGAAGTCGAGCCCGGACTCGACCGACAGCACGAGCAGGTCGAGAAAGTCGGGCAGTGACTTCTGGATACTGCGCTCCCGCTTGCCGATGACATCGCCCAGCCGGGCGTCGGGCCAGAAGAAACCGAGCACGAAACCCAGGATCAGGGTCAGCGGCTCGCGGGCGACGTTGCCGTAATAGACCAGCAGGGCGAAGCCGAACATCATCGCGGTCACCAGCAGTTTGATGGCCAGGAAATCGTCGGGCGACATATCGAAGGCCAGCCCGGCCCGGTCAATCCTTCGCTTGTACTGCGGCCGTGTATCCCCCAGCGGGATGTGCCTGACGATGCCCGCGACGTACTTGATGAGCGGCCGGAACATCCGGTAGAGCTGGGGCATTCGCTGTTCGTCGGCATCGCCGGAGTCGCGCTCCGGGGCCAGTTGGAGCACGAGCAGTGACACGGCGATGAACGCGAGAACCGAGGCCGCCGCCAAGAGCAGTATCATCATCATCTCCTGTTATATATCCACCGAAACGATGCGGCTGACCAGGAGCCAGCCGACCGCCTCGAGCACGACCACGCTCGCCAGCATCAACTGGCCGGGCAGGGTGGTGAACATCGGCCGCATCATCTCCCGGTCGAGGACATACAGCGCCACGGCCATGAACCACGGCAGAAGCGTCATCACGATGCCCTGCAGGCGGCCCTGGGATGTGAGCGTCGCGATCCGCCCCTTGATGCGGTGCCGCTCGCGCGTCGAATCGGCGAGCCGGTTGAAAACCTCGGAAAGCTGTCCGCCGGTCTCCATCGCGATGTTCATCGCGTTGACCACCAGCGCAAGGTCTTCCGAGCGCACGCGCTTCTTCATCGCCTCGAACGCCTCGGGCAGGGGCTTGCCGAACCGGTTCTCCTGCAGGGCGTAGCCGAACTCCAGCCGGATCGGCGGGCCCATCTCCCGCGTGACCATCTCCAATCCCTGGGCCAGGCTCATCCCGGCCCGGAGCGAATTGGCGACGAGCGTGATGGCGTCAACAAGCTGGGCCTCGAACTTCTGGAGCCGTCTGCGCTCGAGATGGCGCAGGTAGAACCGCGGGGCCACGA
>DSBX01000299.1 GCA_011049385.1 Caldifarciminota bacterium
CCTGCTCCTCCTCGCGCTCGCCCGGCCCGAACTGCGCCGGGCGCTGGCCCGGCCCGGGCGGAAGCCCGGCGCGGCCCTGCCCCTTGCCGCCGCCGCCCTCGCGCTGGCGGTATCGCTGTGGCCGTGGGAGCACGGCGGCATCATGCCCTGGGACTCCGGCTCGCGGATGAGCTTCTACCTCGTCGTCGCCGGCACCGGGCTGGCGCTCTTCCTCGCCGGCGCTTACCGGCGGCTTTCCTTCCTCGACGCGCCGCTGGCGCGGGCCTGGGACCGGCTTGCCGGCCTCGGCCGGTGGCGCTTCATCCTCCTGCTCTTCGGCTTCACCCTCATCCTCACCAACCTCATCTCGCTCTTCGTCTTCGAGCACCTGCCCCACCTGCAGGACTCCATCGCCCAGCTCTTCCAGGCCCGCATCTTCGCGAGCGGCCGGCTCCTCCTCGAATCGCCCCGCTTCCCCGGCTTCTTCGACTACGAGCACATCATCAACGACGGCCGCTGGTACTCGCAGTACCCGTTCCTGCATTCCCTGCTGATGACGCCGTTCGTGCTCGCGGGCGTACCCTGGCTGCTCAACCCCCTGCTCGGAGCGCTGACCGTACCCGCCATCTACCTGCTCGGCCGCGAACTCTACGGCGAGCGCACCGGCCGGTTCGCGGGCCTGCTCGCCGCGCTCACGCCCTTCATCTTCAACATGTCCGCCGAGTACATGAACCACGCCGCCGCGCTCTTGTTCGCGACGCTCTTCGTGCTCTTCTTCCTGCGGACCCTGCGCGGCGGGGGGCGGCACCTGCCGCTGCTGGCCGGCGCCTGCATCGGCCTCGTCGCCAACGTCCGCCCCCTGACCGCGCTCGCGGTCGCGGCGCCCTTCGCCGGCTACGGGCTCTACCGGCTGGCGCGCGCGCACCGGCTCCTGCCCCGGCTCCTGCTCGTGGCCGCGGCCGGCGCCGCGGTCGCGTCCCTCCTGCTCGTCTACAACCGGCTCACCAACGGCGACTGGCTGACCTTCGGCTACGTCGTCAAGTGGGGCCCGGGCCACGGACTCGGCTTCGGCCGGAGCGGCTGGGGCGAACCGCACACGCCCCTGCTCGGGCTCATCCACACCGGCAACAACCTCAACCTCATCAACAAGTTTCTCTACGAATGGCCGCTGGCCGCGCTCGCGCCGGTGCTGTTGCCCTTCGCGGCCGGCACCCGGCGGCGCGGCGACTGGCTGATGCTGGCCTGGTTCCTTTCCCTGCTCGCCACCCACTTCTTCTACTGGTTCCACAGCGCCCACTTTGGACCCCGCTTCCTCTACGAGTCCGCGCCCGCGCTCATCCTCCTCACCGTGCGCGGGGTCGAGGAACTCGGCCCGCTCCTGCGCCGGACCTTCGGCCTCTCCGTCACCGACCGCTCCGCCGCCCGCTTCGCGGGCCGGGCCTGGGTCCTGCTGACCGCGGTCGCCCTGCTCGTCGGCCTGCCCTCCCAGCTCCGCATCTACCACCGCTACGCCGGCGTGGACGGCCGGACCCTGCGGGCGGTGCGCCGGGCCGGGCTCGGCAACGCGCTCGTCTTCCTCAACCGGCTCGGCCACGGCTTCAACGCCAACGACCTCGACCTCGCCGGTGACGTCGTCTATGCCAAGGACCACGGCATCCTCAACCCGGCGCTCACCCTCGCCTACCCGGACCGCCAGTACTGGTACGCCGGCTACGACACGCTCCGCCCCCTCGGCGACATCCGCTACCGCGGCTCGCGGCTCAAGGCCGCGCTCGAAGAAATGGCCGGCTTCGTCGCGGAGCACGGCTTCCACCGGTACGCGGCGGTCATCCGGCCCTTCGCCGAGATTCCCACCGGCATCGAGGGACTCGACAACACCCCCCGGCTCACGACCTACCGCGAGCTCTCGCGCCGGGTCTTCCGGGGCGCGGCGTTCGAAGACCACCTCCCCGCGCTCGCCTGCTGGGTCATCGGCGACCGCCGCGAGCGCCTGCGGGTCTTCGCGTTCATGGACGACCTCGACAGCTTCACCGCCGGCGGCGTCCGCTTTACCCTGCTCCACGTCACCGCCGACGGCACCGGCGCGGTCTACGACATCCGCCCGGCCCCGGGGCGATGAGCCGGACCGCAGGATTCGCCCCCCGGGCGGGTCAATAGCATTATGCACCAGAAAACACAACTGCTCGCGCTCGTCCTGTTCCTCCTCCTCTCGCCCGTGCTCGCCCAGCCCCGCGGCGGCCAGCCCGGGCCGGTCGCGGCCATCACCGGCCAGGTCTACGACTCGCAGTTCAACGAACCGGTCGAATACGCCAACATCGTCGTCTACCGCCTGCGCGACTCGACCCAGGTCAACGGCACGGTCAGCGGGCCGGACGGCCGGTTCCGGGTCGGCGACCTCCGGCCCGGCCGCTACTACCTCGAGGTCACCTTCATCGGCTACCGGCCGCGGACCGTCACCGACGTCCAGCTCGAAGCCGGCGCGACCTTCGATGTCGGCCGGCTCGACCTGCGCCAACTCGTGGTCGCGGTCGAAGGCGTCGAGGCGGTGGCCGAACGCCCGACCCTGACCTACGAGATAGACAAGAAAGTCATTGACGTCGGCGGGCTGGCGACCGCCGCCTCCGGCACCGCGGTGGATGTGCTCGAAAACGTCCCGACCGTCAAGGTGGACATCGAGGGCAACGTCTCCCTGCGCGGCAGTGAAAACTTCACCGTCCTCGTGGACGGCCGCCCCTCGCCGCTCGACCCCTCCGACGCGCTCCAGCTCATCCCGGCCGGCACCATTGACCGGGTCGAGGTCATCACCAACCCCTCGGCCCGCCACGACCCGGACGGCGTCTCCGGCATCATCAACGTCATCCTCAAGCAACAGCGCGGCTCCGGTCTCTCCGGCGTCGTCAACACCAACGCCGGTCTCGGCAACCGCTACGGTGCCAACGCCCAGGTCGTCTGGACCAGCGGGATAGTGACGCTCCAGGCCGGCGCCGACTACACGCGCCGGGCCAGCCCCGGCACCCGCGAGACCTGGCGCTCGACGACCCGGGGCGACACCGTCTCC
>DSBX01000271.1 GCA_011049385.1 Caldifarciminota bacterium
GAGGGGCAGGTTGAAGGCGTCCATTTCCTCTTCGGTCTCGCGAGGCGTGCAGATGTACTCCCAGTTCTCCGGCGCGCTGGGCGAGGCGTGAACAAGGTGTATCGGGTCGGAATGCTCGACGAGGGCGAGCAGGTCGAGGTAGGTCAGTTCTTCCTCACCGAGCCGGCCGATGGTCCAGGCCAGGGCGGTCCGGGCGAGGGTGCTGAAGGAATCGGCGGGTTGGCGGCCGGTCGCGCCCCGGTCGTGGTTGCCGGCCACGACCACCGCCCGCAGACTGCGCACCAGTTCGATGCAGGCGACCGGGTCCGGGCCGTAGCCGACGATGTCCCCGGCGCAGAAGAACTGCGTCGCGCCCTCTTCGCGGAGCAGTGCGACGACCCGGTCCAGGGCCGGGTAGTTGGCGTGGACGTCGGAGAAGATGCCGAGCTTCACGACCGTAGAAACTCCCCGGCGAGGAAAGCGGCCCCGAGGTCCTGCGGCCGGTCGGTCGGGTGGGCAGGTGTCGAGGGACGGGAACAGGGCACAGCGTCTCAGGTCTCCTGCGTGAGGCCCCGGTAGATGCCGTCGAGGACGCCGTTGACGAACTTTCCGGAGTCGTCGTCGCCGTACTTGCGGGCGATGTCCACCGCCTCGTTGATGGTCACCTTGGGCGGCACGTCGGCGAGGTAGACCAGTTCGGCGCAGGCCAGGCGAAGGAGCGCCCGGTCCAGACAGCGCAGGCGTTCGAACCGCCAGCGCTGGAGGTGGTCGCGCACGACCTGGTCAATCGCGGCCTGGTTCTTGATGACGGTGTCAATGAGCCTGCGCAGGTGCTCCTCGGCTTCGTCGGAAGGGTTGCGGCGGTGGACGATTTCCTCGATGACCTCGTCCGGTTCATCGCCGACGAGGTCGAGCCGGTACAGGACCTCGAGCGCGGCCTCCCGCGCCAGGCGCCGCTGTGTCACCTCCGGCTACTTGAGGCTGGCGTTCAGGTCGGTCATTTCGATCGCGGCCAGGGCCGCGGTCCAGCCCTTGTTGCCGGACTTGGTCCCGGCGCGTTCGAGCGCCTGTTCGAGCGTGTCGGCGGTGATGACGCCGAAGGTCACCGGCACGCCCGATTCGAAGTAGACCTTGGCCAGGCCCTTGGCGACCTCGGCGTTGATGTATTCATTGTGGGGCGTGTCGCCGCGGATGACCGCGCCGACCGCAACGATGCCGTCGAACCGACCGGTCGCGGCCAGCTTGCGGGCGACCGCCGGGATCTCGTAGGCCCCGGCGACCCAGTAGACGTCCGCGGCTTCGGCGCTGTGACGCTCGAGGCAGTCGAGCGCGCCCGAGAGCAGTTGCCGGCTCAGCAGGTCGTTGAACCGCGAGACGACGAGCGCGAACTTCCGTCCCCGCGCATCGAGCTTCCCCTGGAACTCACGCTTCTCCATCTTCGACTCCTTTCCCCGTGCTCACGCGCGGGAATCCCTTCGGCGAACCAGTGGCATCTTTCCTTCTCCGTCCGGCCGCTTCGTTCTTCTTCGCCCGGGCCGGGCCATTGCGCCGGCGATGCGTCGTACAGCATTCGAGGTCCTCGGGCAGCAGGTGGCCGAGCCGGTCGCGCTTGGTCACCAGGTAGCGGACGTTGCATCGGTTGGGTCGGCAGACGATCGGCACCCGCTCGGCAATCTCGAGCCCGAAACCGCGCAGGCCGACGACCTTGCGCGGGTTGTTGGTGAGCAGGCGGATGCTGGTCAGGCCCAGGTCATTGAGAATCTGGGCGCCGATGCCGTAGTCGCGCAGGTCGGGCGCGAACCCGAGCGCGGTGTTGGCCTCGACCGTGTCCATCCCCTCGTCCTGGAGCCGGTAGGCGCGGAGCTTGTTGGTGATGCCGATGCCCCGGCCCTCCTGGCGCATGTAGAGCACGACGCCCCGGCCCGTGCGTTGAATCATCTTCATTGCCTGCGCCAACTGCCGGCCGCAGTCACAGCGCAGTGAGTGCAGGACGTCGCCGGTCAGGCATTGCGAGTGAACGCGGACCAGCACGCCCGGCCGTCCCCGGACATCGCCCTTGACCAGGGCAATGTGGGCGTAAGGTTCGACCGCGTCCTCGTAGACGATGGCCCGGAACTCGCCGTACTCGGTCGGCAGTTCGGTTTCGACAACCCGGTGCACCAACTGCTCGGTCCGGCGGCGCCGGGCAATCAGGTCCTTGATGGTGACGATTTTCAGCCCGTGCCGCCGCGCCAGCGTCCGCAGGGCGGGCAGGCGCGCCATCCGGCCGGTCTCGGCCATCACCTCGCAGAGCACGCCCGCCGGACGGAGCCCGGCGAGCCGGGCGAGGTCGGCCGAGGCCTCGGTGTGGCCGGCCCGGACCAGCACCCCGCCGTCCTCGGCGACAATCGGGAAGACGTGGCCGGGCCGGGCCAGGTCTTCGGGCCGGGTCGCCGGGGCGACCAGCGCGCGGATTGTCACCGCCCGGTCGTGGGCCGAGATGCCGGTCGTCGTGCCCTCCCGGGCGTCAACGGAGACGGTGAAGGCGGTGCCGTGGAGGGCGGTGTTGGTGGGCGACTGGACGCCGAGGTCGAGCTCGGCCGCGCGTTTGTGGGTGAGCGAAACGCAGACCAGCCCGCGGCCGTGGCGGGCGAGGAAGTTCACCTTTGCGGCGGTGACCTTCTCGGCCGCGAAAACGAGGTCGCCCTCGTTCTCGCGCGACTCGTCGTCCACGACGATGACGATCCGGCCGCGGCGGATATCGGCGACCGCCGCTTCGATGGTCGCGAAAGCCCCGGCCGGGCCGGAGCGGGTCTTCCTGCTGGTTCTGCTCACGCTTCCTTTCCTTGCGCTCCGACGCTTGAAGCAACGCCGTGTGCACCTCTCGTCGGGCACGATACACGGATACTCAGCTTATCCGACCAGTTTGCGAGAGTCAAGCGCGTCGGACGCCGGGTGTGGATGCAACGCGATAATGTCATAGCTAACTACAACGCGAAAATGTCATACCTGCCTGCTTGGACAGCGTTACCGGGTAGACTGGCTATATGTTGCAGGAACCAGTCTTCACCGAGGCC
>DSBX01000246.1 GCA_011049385.1 Caldifarciminota bacterium
CTTCGAGTTCGCTGAGCCGGCCCGATGAGCCCTGGGCCCGGCGCCCGGCGACGAAGAGGTTGCCGATGTCGAACATCGGCCCGACCAGCATCAGCACGTAGGCGTTGAAGGCGACGAACTCGCCCAGCGTCAGGCGCCGGCCGATGACGAGCACGCCGCCGACCCAGAGTACGAGCAGGATGCCGACCTCGGCGACGATGGTGTAGAAGACCTGAATCTTCGCTTCGACCCGGATCGTGCCGACCGCCGCGCCGACCCGTTCGTCGAGCCGGCCCCGGAAGCCGCGGGCGAGCCGCTCTTCCATGTTGTAGCCTTTGACCAGCCGGAGCCCGGAGAAGGCGGACTCGATGCGGTTGTTGATTTCCGATATCGTCTTGCGCCAGGCCAGGTAGCGGGTGTAGACCTGGGGCCCGAGCCGGGTCCAGATGAAGGCGCCGACCGCGACCGGCAGGACGGTGAGCACGGTGAGCATCGGGTTCATCAGCGCCATCGCGGTGAGCACGAAGGCGACCGTCATCCCCGCGGCGACGAAGCGGAAGATGCCGGAGCAGACGAACCAGGAGAGTTCCTGCAGGTCGTGGTCGAGCCGCTGCATCGTGTCACCGGTCGGGAACTTGTTGCCGAAGGAGTGGCCGGTGTCGAGCAGGCTGCGGAAGACGCGGTTGCGGGTGAGCCATTCGAAGCGGATGTTGGTCCAGGCCCGGGAGTAGGGCAGGACGACTTCGGCGACCGACCGGACGAGCCCGAAACCGACCAGCAGGAGGACGTAGCGGAGCAGGATGCGTTCGTCCACGCCCGCGCTGATGCCGTCAATGATGTAGCGCAGGAGCCAGGGGAAGGCGAGCGTAAGCGCGGTGCCGAGCGCGGTGCCGGCGACGAGCAGGGTCGCCCGGAGCCGGTGCCGGCGCCAGAATGCGAAGACGAGGCGCAGTTGTTTCATCCGTTCTCCCCGACGTACTGCAGACGGTAGAGCCTCGAGTAGAGGCCGCGACGGGCGAGGAGCTCGGTGTGGCCGCCCGCTTCCGCGACCCGGCCTTTGTGGATGACGACGATGCGGTCCACCATCCGGATGGTCGCGAGCCGGTGGGCGACGATGAGCGCGGTCCGGCCCGCGAGAAGCTCGACCAGCCCTTCCTGGATGAGGTGCTCGGTGTGCGGGTCAACCGAGGAGGTGGCCTCGTCGAGAATCAGCACCTGCGGGTCGCGCACCAGCGCCCGGGCGAAGGCGAGCAGTTGCCGCTCGCCGAGCGAAAAGTTGACGCCGCGCTCGATGAGGTTGGTGTCATAGCCTTTGGGGAAGCGGAGGATGGCGTCGTGGATCCGCGCCCGCTTCGCGGCCGCGACGACTTCTTCCCGGGAGACGGTGTCGTCGAGCATCCGGAGGTTGTCCACGACCGTGCCCGGGAAGAGCACGACTTCCTGGGGCACGAAGCCGAAGGTGGCCCGGAGCCGGTGCCGGTCAATGTCGGCGAGGTCTGAGTCGTCGAACCGGACCCGGCCGGCCCGGCAGGCGTAGAAGCCGAGCAGGATGTTGACGAGCGAGCTCTTGCCGCCGCCGGTCTCGCCGACGAGCGCGACTTTCTCGCCCTTGCGGATTTCGAGGTCAATGTCGTGGAGCACCGTCTCGCCGCCGTCGTAGGCGAAGCTGGCGCGGTCGAAGCGGATGCGGTCGCGCAGGACGAGCGGCCCGGGCCCGGGCCGGCCCGGCGGCTCGGGCTTCTCGTCGAGGATGTTGAAGATGCGCTCGGCCGAGGCGAAGGCCCGTTGCATCACGTTGACCTGGTCCGATATCATCCGGAGCGGGCCGAAGAGCCGGGTGAGATAGGCGACGAACATGAAGAGCGTGCCCAGCGTCAGCTCGCCGCGCAGGGCCCAGAGCCCGCCCACGCCCAGCACCAGCCCGAAGCCGATGATTTCGCCGAAATCAACCAGGAACCAGACGACGTACCAGAGCCCGGTCGCCTTCATCTCGGCCCGGGCCTTGCGCCGGTTGAGGCGGTCCATCTGCCCCGCGAACCGCGCCTGCTGACGGAAGAGCTGAACCACCGGCAGGCCCTGGAGCGTCTCGGCGATGAGGCTGTTTATGTCGCCGACCGCCCGGCGCACTTCGAGGTAGACCGGCCGGACCTTGCGCTGGAACAGCCAGAAGGCGATGACGAACGGCGGCAGGAGCGCGGCGACGAGCAGGAACAGCCGCCAGTTCGCGGTCGCCATTATCACGCCCATCCCGACCAGCATCAGGAAGCTCTGGAGCAGGACGACCGAGGTGCGGGTGAAGAGCATCTTGAGCGCCTCGGTGTCGCTCTCGACCCGGGAAATCAGCCGGCCGACCTGGTTGCGGTCGAAGTAGGAAACCGGCAGGCTGAGCAGGTGGCGGAACAGTTGCTGTTTGATGTCGGCCGCGCCCCGCTCGCCGACGGTGAAGAGCCAGAGCATCTGGAAGTAGGCGGCGACGAAGGCGGCGGACTGGAGCCCGAGGTAGATGAGCGAGGTCAGCGCCAGCCCGGCGAGGTCGCCGCCGGCGATGTTGCTGTCAATCGCCCGGCGGATGAGCACCGGCCCGAGCAGGCCGGCCGCGGAAGTGACGATGAGCATCGCGCCCGCGGCCAGCGCCCGGCCCAGGTAGCGGCGATACCAGGGCCAGAGCCGGCGCAGGTAGTCAACCGCACGACCCTTGAGCTGGGTCTCTTCCTCGCTCAGCGGGGTCATTCCGCCGTGAAACAAACTGCTTCCTCCCGGTTATCCGGTCCGATGCGGGTCTTCTTTTTCTTCGTGATTGAATGGCCGCACGCGGTTGCCCGGCGCGGGCCGGGGTCGCGGGACCGTTGTCAGTTGGTCATCTTCTTCGCACCCAGGGGTGACACCGCATCATACCGGTGCGGGGATGGTTGTCAAGGCGGCCCGGTCAGCCGATGGGTCTGCCACGGCACATCGTGACCCCCTGGTTGGCGCTTGCACGTGAGGAATGATACCCGCGTGGCCAGCACCTCGTCAAGGTCCAGGACAGGCAACAGAAGAAC
>DSBX01000361.1 GCA_011049385.1 Caldifarciminota bacterium
CCGGCCAACCCGGCCCTGCGGGCCGCCGCGCAGTACTCGCGCACCGAACCCTCGGCATCGGGTGAGAAGTCGGAATGAACATGCCAGTCGAAGCGCAGGGCGGACGAAGGTTCGGAGAGTGATGGAGTCAAGGGCGCCCTGCCTCCATCCTGAGAGCCGCGTTCCAACCCGGCTTCTCGCCGAACGCGTAGCCGGCGTTGAGCCCGACCCGGCCGAAGGGCAGTCGCCAACCGGCCGCCCCGCTGAAGCGCCAGCCGCTCTGCGCGGTCGAATAGCTCCGGCCCGGCCCGTAGACGACCGGGTCGGACAGATACATGCGTGCGTTGCCCGCGATGTCGAAACGCGCCGCGACCGCCCGGAACCGGAACGAACCGACCCCGGCTTCGGCCCGCAGGGCCACGGTTCGGCCGTGCGCAATCGTGTTTTCCGGGTAGCCATCGTCATACTCGAGCGTGATACCAAGCGGACCGTCGGGTCGCCATTGCAGGGCCGCGTGCGCGCGCCTGAACCTGGGTTCGTCAAGCCGGTAGCGCCGCTCGATGCCCATCACCAGGCGCACCGGCCCGAGCGGGGTCCTCAGTTCGCCGCCGACCCGGCCCGGCAGGGAGTCCACCAGGTAATCGCCGTAACTGCTCGCCGACGCGATGACAACAAGCGGCCCGGGCGTCCAGCGCGCCCGGGCCCGGGCCGAGACCCGGTCCTTGCGTGCGGTGGTGGACTGCCAGCGCCCGAGCGGGGCGAAGAACCTGGCCTGCCGGGCGTCGGCCCCGAGCGCCAGCCGAAAGCTGCTCCAGTCTCCTTCCACCACCGCGGCCCCGGCCGTTCCGCCGCCCGAAGAACCGGCAACCTCCGCGGCCAGCCGGTAGGGATGGCCGAGTCGGTCGAAACCGACTCCGCCGAAGGCCAGCGTCGGCCCGCAGAACGAGCGAAGCGAATCCGTCGGCGCGATGCCGGGGTCGTAACCCAGCCAGCCCAGGTTGAACCCGAACCGGCTCTCTCCCCAGTTGAAACCCACACGCGCGCCGGCCGACTTCTCGTCCACCGCGCGGCGCCCGGCCAAGGTGAGCGAGTCGTCGTGTCGCCCATCGTACCGGATGCGACGAACCTCGCCGTCATCGCCCAGCGCGGCCGAACGCCGGGCCCACGAACCGTAACCGGCCAGAGACCAACGCCCGACGGTATGCTCGGCCGCCAGCCCACGCAGGGCGCGAGTCTCAAGCGGCGCGCGCACCGGCCGGATGAAGGAAGGCCCGCGCGGTGTTGCACCGGCCCGCTCGGCATGGCGACGGTGCGGACCGCTGAAGACCAGGCCGAGCCCGGAACCGAAGGTGAAGTCCCCGGCGCAGAACTGCGTCACACCGGCGTCGAGCGCCACCGAGCCGCCCAGCCAGTCGGGCAGAACCGGCTCGCCCGGATCGTTCTCGACCGCTAGTGCGACACGCCACGGACCCTGCCGGACCGCGACCACGGCACTGCCGGCCGCACGCCCGGCCGCGGGTGGAAAGGTATCGACCCGGAGCGTTACCCGACCGAAAGCATCCAGCCGAGACGCGGCCGGCCGGCGACCGACCGGAGAATGACCGGCACGGACATAAGGCTCGATGAGCCGGAACCAGTCTGAGGTCATACCCGGTACCAATCGGAGGTCCGCGAGCGAACGGAACCCCCCGACCGAGTCCCGGTGCGCAACGATGCGATAGGCCAGCGCCGGGTCGAGCCAGGGAATGGCAAGTAACTCCTCGGCGGTGACCCGGTTGAGGTCCAACGGGCTGGCGGCCAGCATCGCAACCGTCTCCTGCACGTAGTTGTCGTCCTCATCCTCAGGCAGGTCCACCGGCAGGAATGCCGTCGCCAGGCCAAGCAGTCCCGCGCACGCGGCCATCACCACCATGAGAAGCGGAGTCCCAGGATGTGACTGTCCCGGAGTTGGGGATGATAGCGAAAGGCGTAGTCAACCTCCACCGGCCCGGCCACCACCCCGAGCCCGGCCGCGTACTCGAGCGGCGGATACCCGACACCAAATCGCAGTTTCAACTGCGGCAACAGACCGAGCTCAAACCCGGCCGAGGTCTCTCCGCCATACTCGGACCAGGCTGCGTCAAGCGCGACCGCAAAGTCCTCGAGCGGCTCGGCCGACAGGCCGGCACGCACCGTCGCCGGCAACAGGTCACCATTGGCCAAACGGGGCAGGTTGAACCGGTTCGCGGCCACACCCAGGTGCAGGAACCCGACCGACCAGGCCGCGCCCGCGTCGAGCGCAACGACCGCCTCGGTCCGGACCGGGCTCGTCGTCACGGTCAGCAGGTGTGCGGCCGCCCCGACCGCAACGGTGGGGAAGGCCCGGAATGCGCCCAACACCGCGAAGTCCCGCTCGCGGTAGCGGTCAAAGCCGAACTGGCTTATCCCGAGCATCGCGGCCCAGCGCTCAAAACCGGCGGCCGCGCTCAGCCCGGCTTGGTCAACGCCCTCAAGCCCATACGGGCGCCAGTACCCGCCCCC
Source organism: Caldifarciminota bacterium (assembly GCA_011049385.1). GTDB lineage: Bacteria > Hydrothermota > Tepidihabitantia > Tepidihabitantales > Tepidihabitantaceae > DSBX01. Next base: position 2,500 of record DSBX01000361.1, read on the forward strand.
CAGCGCCAGCCACGGAGACGACGCGGCAAGAGCCGGGTTGCGGCCGAAAGCATTCTGCCAGTGGGGATGGGCGGTGCCGGCGTTCATCGCCGCCGCCGGACCGAGCGGAAGCATCGGTTCGAAGGCGGCGACGAGCAGGAGCAGGAGCATGTCGTACGGCAACCTCGCCGGCCCGCGTGTCGGCCGGCTACTTCACGTGGTACAGGAAACGGCCGCAGTTCGGACAGGAGACAACCTCGGTCCGACAGCGAACCGCCAACTCCGACGGCAGCTTGACGTAACAGCCACCGCAGAACTCGCGCACGACCTGGACCACGACCCGGCCGCCGTAACGCTTCATTATCCGCTCGTAGAGCGTCAGCAGCTTGGGGTCGATCTTGCGGGTGAGCTTGGCGCGCTCGCGTTCGGCGGTCCGGATGAACTCGACGGACGCCCTAACGCCCTTGAAGCCCATCGCCTGGTAGTCGGCGGACTCAATATCCTTGAGGATGAGGTCGAACTCCTCGAGCA
>DSBX01000171.1 GCA_011049385.1 Caldifarciminota bacterium
GAGGCAGAGAAATCGGAACCCGCAAACTACCTCCGAAACCCAAACCAAGGCCCAAACCCCGACGGACGGGCTATGACGTTTTCGCTGTGCATCAGCTATGACGTTTTCGCTGTGGTTTGACAGTCAAACCGACGGGTGCTTGACCCGCGCGATCAATCTCCTATAATGGTCTATTCCTGCACAAAGTGAAAGGAGATTCGCCATGTATCGTAGTGGAGTACTCGTCGCCCTCGGCCTGCTCTTAGCCGCAGGCTTGGCCCCGGCTCATAATGTCATGATTGAGGCCCACGAAATCCCGATGGAAATCGACACTTGGGGCCGTTTCAAGCAGAACCAGGCCATCTTCATGTGGACACCTTTCGATTCGATGCGAACGCATTGGGACCTGACCCAATACCAAGGCGGCTACTATGCCCGTGTCGGCCTCCGTGCCGCCAGCCAGGGCCGACCCCCGGCGCCGGACTCGATGCCGCTGGCGACCATCTGCGAGATGGACACCCTCGGCAGCGGTTCCGAGCAGTGGACGTTCCTGTACAAGAACAGCCTCGGGCTCTGGATTGACGGCATTGACTTCACCCAGCAGAGCTACCGCTTCATCGGCAACTACCAGCCGGACCAGTTGGTCTACAACACGCCGGTCTACCGGGGCGCAGGCTGGATGACCGCAATCCAGTGGGTATGGGAAATGCTCCCCGGCATCTTCGTCACTTTCAACCAGCAGAATACCAAGCGGGTCGTCGCCAAGGGCAAGGTCAAGGTGCCGATGTCGGGCGAGTACTTCTGGCCCTGCCTGGTCATCCGCGACTACATGGAATTCACCGACGACATCGGCGGCACGCCCCAGCGCCGCTGGATATACGAATGGGTCGTGCCCGGCCGATTCCTCGGCGCGAACGGTGTCGGCGCGGCGATGAGCCAGAACGGGGCCTCGCCGGACTTCTTCAACGTCGAACAGTTCTTCCAACTCGAACAACTCCAGGTTCCGGGCTGGGACATGATGCCGCCTACGTTCCAGGATGCGGTCGTCATCGGCGATACCTCGGACGTCGGCCCGTTCGTGGTCAGCACGAAGATACTCGACGACGACGCGGTCGGACCGGAGTCGCTCTTCTACCGGGTGGATGTCGGCACCTGGCAAGCGGTCGGCTCCGACTCGTCCGACGGTGACACCTACTTCTACACCATTCCCGAGGTGACCGCGCCGGCCCGGGTTGACTACTTCTACTGGGCGATGGACGAGTTCAGCGCCACGGAGGACATCGAAATCTGGACGACCTGGCCGGTCTGCTCACCCGAGAGCACGATGGTGACCTTCTTCGTCAGCCAGGTCGGCGTCGAGGGTCCGGGTTCACCCGGCATCCGACCGGCCGTGCAGGCAGGCCCGAACCCCTTCACCAACTCGGTGCGGTTCACGGTCGAAATCACCGGCTCCGAGCCCGCCGAACTGCGGCTCTATTCGACCTCGGGCCGGCTTGTCCGCTCATTCACCCTCTACCCGGACGCCCGGGGTCGGGTCGAGCACAACTGGGACGGCACCGACTTCCGCGGCCGGGCACTGCCCGCCGGAACCTACCTCTGGCAGGTCGCGGGCCGGTATGGAACAGAGCGCGGCAAGGTGGTCTTAGACCGCTAGGTCGGCCTGGCGACGGAACGAGACGGTACGACAGTGAAGATTGACTCGGTTGCCATCGAGAACCCGGACGGGCTTAACCTCGTCCTCGGTCAGAGCCACTTCATCAAGACCGTCGAGGACCTTTGCGAACTGCTCGCGACCGCGGCGCCGGGCGGCCGTTTCGGCGTCGCCTTCTGCGAAGCCTCCGGCCCCTGCCTCATCCGACACGCCGGCAATGACCCGGAACTGGACGCGCTCGCTGTCCGTAACGCCGAAGCCCTGGCCTGCGGTCACAGCTTCGTCATCTTCCTGCGCGACCTCTTCCCGCTCAACTTCCTGCCCACACTCAAGAACGTGCCCGAGGTTTGCACCGTCTTCTGCGCCACCGCCAACCCGGTCACGGTCGTCGTCGCCGAAAACGAGACCGGGCGCGGCATCATCGGCGTGATTGACGGCGAGAAATCCCGGGGCATCGAGACCGACACCGACATCGCCGAGCGAAAGGAGTTCCTCCGCCGAATCGGCTACAAATGCTGACCGGGCGCGGCCGCGGTTGACAGTCCTACCGGTCGGCGATACAATTCCCGAATCCGTTCTGAATTGACCATAGGAGGACTTCGCTATGCCGGTACCCAAGAAGAGACATTCGAAAACCCGTAGCCGCAAGCGCCGGACCCACTGGAAACTGACACCGCCGACCGTGGTTGACTGCCCGCACTGCCACGAGCCGAAGCGACCGCACCGCGTCTGCCTGAGCTGCGGGTACTACGCCGGTCGCGAGGTAATCGTCGTCAGCAAGGACACCGAGAAGAGCAGGTGAAGGTCGCGCTCGACGCGATGGGCTCGGACTCGGCTCCGATGGCCGAGATCGAAGGTGCCGCCCTCGCGCTCGAAGATGATAGCTCGCTCAAGATAGCGCTGGTCGGCCAACCCCAACTGCTCCAGGACAGCGTCTCCTCGGTCCCGGACCGGATCGAGCTCGTGCATGCCGACGACGTCGTCGGCATGCACGAGAACCCGGCCGAGGCCATCCGGCGCAAGCGTCGCTCCTCGATTGCGGTCTGTATGCAACTCCTCAAGGAACGCAAGGTTGACGCGGTCGTATCGGCCGGCAACACCGGTGCGGTAATGGCCTTCGCCGTAACCTCGATCGGGGTCATCGAAGGTGTGCACCGCCCGACCCTGGGCATAATGTTTCCGAACGTCCGGGGCAGTACCTTGGTCCTCGATGTCGGAGCCAATGTTGACACCAAATCGCGCCAGCTCCTCCAGTTCGGCATCATGGGCTCGACCGCGGCCGGCTTCCTGCTGCACAAGGCCAACCCCACCGTCGGGCTTCTCAGCATCGGCCGCGAGGAGACCAAGGGCAACGAGAGCTCGACC
>DSBX01000242.1 GCA_011049385.1 Caldifarciminota bacterium
ACATGTGGCACCGGGTTTGCCAGCCGACGAGGCCCCGGCGCTGGTGCGCATCCAGTAGCCAGGACGGCGTGGCTGCGAAGCGTCGTTGCCAGCGTACCGGGAGTTCGTCCGCGGCCTTGATTCCAGCCCGACGACTGCGGGAAAACAGGTAGAGCCAGCGGTGACGGGCGATGATGAGGCCCGGGTCCGATGGGTCGTCGGCGCGCACCCATTTCGCGCGGGTACCGGTGCGGCCGGTAACCAGGTTAAGCAGGGTGCGGGCGGACGGGTCGTTGCGTTCCAGGAAGCGAACGACAGGCTCAAGGTCGTGACAGAGTCGCATGGCTGAGGATAGACGACCGTCGCCTGGCGTCAAGGCGGGGCCGCGGCGTCTTGACCGTCCGGGCAGGTGCGGTACGCTTGGGCGTGAAGCCGCGTCTTCTCCTTCACGTCTGCTGTGGCCCGTGCGCGACCGAGCCCCTGCATCGGCTCGCGGAGGAGTACGCGGTCAGCGGCCTCTTCGTCAACCCCAATATCGCGCCGGAAGAGGAGTTCCTGCGGCGGGCGGTGGCGGTCGAGAAGCTGGCCGCGGCCTGGCACTTCCCGCTCGAAGTCGCGCCGTACGACCATGACCGCTTCCTCCGGGCGGTGGCCGGGCTTGAGGCCGAGCCCGAAGGCGAGCGGCGCTGTTCGGTCTGCTACCGGCTGCAGCTGGCGGCGACTGCGGAACGGGCGGCGGCCTGCGGCTGCAGTCACTTCGCTTCGACACTGACCACGGGGCCGCGCAAGCCGGCCGCGGTCATCAACCCGATAGGGGAGGAGCTCGCCCGCAGATGGGGCGTGACCTTCGTCGCCGGGGACTGGAAGAAGCAGGACGGCTTTCGGCGCAGTATCGCCCGGGCACGGGAACTCGGGCTTTACCGCCAGCACCACTGCGGCTGTGAGTTTCCGGCTTCGCCCTGAGCCCGGGGCGGAGCTTGACCGGCCGGTCTCTCCTCCTATGATGGCCAATGGCAACCAAGACCGTCCGCGACCCGGTCCACGGCGACCTCGACTTCACCGCCGAAGAAATCGCGGTCGTTGACACCCGGACGTTCCAGCGCCTCCGGCAGATAAAGCAGCTCGGCGCCGCGCATCTTGTCTATCCCGGTGCGGTGCACACCCGGTTCGAGCATTCGCTCGGCGCCTGCGGCGTCGCCCGGCGCATCATCGCCGGCATTCGCCGCAACTGCGGCCGGCAGACGGTTTCGGCCGACGACGAGCGGCTCATCTGCTTCTACGCGCTGGTGCATGACATCACCCATATCCCCTTCGGGCATACCCTGGAAGACGAGCGGCGGGTCTTCCCGCGTCACGACCGCAATCGCGGACGAATCGAGCACTTCCTGACCCGGACCAATCTCGCGCCGGTCCTCGAACGACTCGGCCTGCAGGACGCGCTTCTGCGCCTGCTCCTGCACCACCGGCTCGAAGAAGGGGGGGCGACCTTCCACTACGACATCGTCGCTGGTACGATTTGCGCCGACCTGCTCGACTACCTCGAACGCGACTGCTACTTCACCGGACTTTCTCAGCGCTTCGACGAGCGCATCTACAAGTACTTCGTGGTGGACTCGGGTGCGCTGGCCATCAACCTTGTCCGCAACGGCATGTTCCGGATGGACGGACTCAGCGAGATAGTCAACCTGCTCCGAATGCGCTATGTCCTGAGCGAGCGGGTCTACTACCATCCGGCCAAGAACGCGGCCTCGGCGATGCTCTCCAAGGCGCTCGAACTCTGCCTCGCCGCGCCACGGGCGCGGCTGGGCGAACGCGCGCTCTACGAACTGGGCGACGAAGGACTGCTTCGGCTGATGTCGGCCGGCCCGGCGCCGGCCCGGCATCTGGTCCGCTGTTACCTTGCCCGCCGGCTTTACAAGAAAGCCTATATGGTTTCGCGGCGGAGCGTCCGTTCCACCGAGCGCTTTGCGCCTCTGCATCTCGACCCGGCCGAACGCCAGCGAGTCGAGCGTCTGCTTGCGCGCCGGCTCCGTGTCCCCTTCCGGTCGGTAATCGTATACTGTCCGTCCGCGGGTATGCAGTTGCGCGAGGCCAACGCGCTCTTCCGGCTCGAGCCGGGCGGTCCACCGAGGATGCTTGAACACAACCGGGAACTGGCAGACCTCCGCAAGCGGCAGGAAGGACTGTGGAAGTTCTTCGTGTTCCTCGACCCGGACTACCGGGACCGGCTTGACGACGCCGGGCGGATCTGTGCCGAGTTGTTCGGCCAGCCCAACGAAGTCCTCGCGCCGGGCGAGCTTCCGCCGGACGAGTGCTGACCCTGCCGCCGGCCCCGATGTAGCCTCAGCCTACGTCGTGGTGCAGAGGAATTCCCTTTCCGGGGACGAGTCCGGGGCAGGAGCGGTGTCTCTGCCACAATCGCCCGGACCGAATCTCAACCACAGATGGCCGCCGATGAACGCCGGCAGGCGCGTACGCCGCTACCGCTGGATTATGATCTTGTGGGCGCTGGTTGCATCGTGCGCCACGCCTGATGCTTGCCGCACGAAGTAGACCCCGGCCGCAAGATGCCGGACGTCATTCTCGCCGGGCACAAGCTCCATCACCTTACGGCCTGAAGCGTCGAAGAGGACGAAGGCAGAAGTCAGAAGGCTGAAGTCAGAAGGCAGAGCGAGCGTCTTGCGGATAATGGTCGGGGGCTGCCAGCGCTCCCAGGCAAGGGCTTCGGCTTCCCTGACCCCGGCCGGCAGGATGCGGAACGGCGCGTTCGAGACATCATGTTGCCAACCCGGGCCATAGGCAATCACCACAATCCAGGCCGCAGCCAGGACCGTGTCCGGCACGACCCAGCGATATACGCTGTCATCCGGCGTGAGCCCGGTCACAATCGTATCCATTCGCCAGAACCATTCGCCGTCCGGGACGACCGTATCAGTGAGCAGGAACAGTGAGACCGAATCGCAACGCGGCGGGTTGAAGGTCCGCCAGCGAATCGTGCAGGTATCTCCGGCC
>DSBX01000234.1 GCA_011049385.1 Caldifarciminota bacterium
CGCGTGGGCAGGACGCAGTCGAACATGTCCACACCGTGGCGGACCGCGGCGATGATGTCGGCCGGGTAACCCGCACCCATCAGGTAGCGGGGCCGGTCCGCGGGCAGGGCGGCAACGGTGAGCGCGACCATCTCGTAGGTGACGTCCGAAGGCTCGCCCAGGCAGAGGCCGCCGAGCGCGTAGCCGGGCGCGTCGAGCTCGACCAGTTCGGCCGCGCTGCGCCGGCGCAGGTCGGGAAAGGTCGAACCCTGGACGATAGGGAAGAGGTTCATCTCCGATGAACGGTGCCGGACGCTGCGCGCGGCCCAGAGCGAGGTCCGGGCGACCGCGGTCTCGGCCCGCTCCCGGGTCGCCGGATAGGGCGGGCATTCATCCAGGCACATCGCGATGTCGGACCCAAGTGCCCGCTGGACCTCGACGATACTCTCCGGGCTGAAGAAGTGGCGGCTGCCGTCAATGTGGGAGCGGAACTCGGCCCCTTCGTCCGATACCCGGCAGAGGGTGGCCAGCGAGTAGACCTGGAACCCGCCCGAGTCGGTCAGCACCGCGCCGTCCCAGCCCATGAACTCTGCGGCGCCGCCGAGGCGGCGGATGCGCTCGTGGCCCGGGCGCAGGTAGAGGTGGTAGGTGTTGGCGACGAGCAGGCGCGCGCCCGCGCCCTTGACCTCGGCCGGGGTCATGGTCTTGACCGATGCCTGGGTCGCGACGGGCATGAAGGCCGGGGTCCGGACTTCGGCGCCGGGCAGGGTGAGGGTGCCGGTGCGTGCCGCGCAGGCCGGGTCGCGGGCGGTGACGGTGAAGGTCATCACCGGTCCGGGCGTTCCTCGTCGGGCATGACCCGGTACTCCGAGGAGTCACCGAGGTTGAGCCGGCGCGGCAGGTCGCAGACGACGCTGTCCCGGCCGATGATCGAACGCGCCAGCAGGGCGCCTTCGACCCGGGCGTCGCGGTTGATGATGGAGTCGGAAATGACCGAGTTCCTGACCGTAGCCCCGGCGCCGATGGATACGTTCGGGCCCACGACCGATTCCGCGACGGTCGCCTCGTCATCAACGTAGACCGGGTCTATGAAGACGACCCGGGGACGGGGCCGGGCATGGCCGTCGCGGCGCAGGAGGTGCCGGTTGGTGTCGAGCAGGGCGTCGGCGGTGCCGCAGTCGAGCCAGTGTTGAACCTCGCGCACGCGCAGGGTCTCGCCCTGTTCAATCAACAGTTGCAGGGCATCGGTGAGCTGGTACTCGCCCCGGGTGCGATGACCGTCCGCGATGAGCCGGTCGAGGGCCGCAAAGAGCTTGCGCGAGTCCCGGATGAAGTAGACCCCGACGATCGCCAGATTCGAGGGCGGCCGGTCCGGCTTCTCGACCAGCCGGGTGATGCGGCCGTCGGAGAGCTTGACCACTCCGAAGCGTCGCGGGTCTGCCACCTCGCGGACGCCGATGGTGCTTTCGCCGGCGACCAGCTCGGCGAGGTCCATCTCGACGATGGTGTCGCCGAGCAGGACCAGGACCGGCTCGCCGTCGAAGCAGGCCCGGGCCCGGTGAATCGCATCGCCGAGCCCACGCGGGTCCTCCTGTTCGATGAAGCGGAAACGGTAGCGGTAACTGCTTTCCAGGTACTCCGTGACCTGGTCGCCGCCTTGCCCGACCACGACACAGACTTCGTCCGGCTCGATTGCGAGGACCCGGTCGAGAATGTGACCCAGTATCGGCTTACCGGCGACTTCGATGAGCACTTTGGGGCGGATGTGGGTGTGGGGGCGCAGGCGGCGGCCTTCGCCCGCCGCCGGGATGATGACCTTGAGCATCTTCGTCCTCAGTTTCGTGCCATCCGGCGCTTGAGTTCCTCGATGCGGGTGACCGGGAGCGGGTCAACCTCCCGGGACGCGGCCAGTTCGATGCTGAGCAGGTCACCGAGCAGGACCAGTGACAGCGCCTGTTCGAGCCGGGATTCCCCCTCGGCGGCCAGGATGGTTGCCTTGCGGTAGGTCCCGCGCGTGATGCCGAGGAGGTGCTTCAGGCGGAGCCGGGTGCGGGAGTGCGTGCTGTCGTCAACGAGCGTGAAGAGATGCGACGACCGCATCGCGTACGGCGCGCCCATGCCGACGATTTCGTTGTGGTTGTGTTCGGGCAGAATGCTGGAATGGCAGAGAAGCTTCGCGTTCTCGTTGATCTGGCAACGCCAGCGCTCAGCGACCGGCTCGGAGAGCCGCGAAGTCGCGTAGACCACCGGCAGGTTGTCGCCAAGCGCGCGAGCCAGCCTTCCCGCTTTCCTGCGCCAGGTTTCATACCGGGTGGCCAGGAGTGTCGAGGCGGCGATGACGGTCTTGCGGGTAAGGCGCAGGACGCGGGCCGAGCGGGCCAGCGCCAGGAGTGAGCCGAACAGGAAGCCGAGCGCGGCGCGGGGCGGGAGGCCGGTCGGCACGATGACGACCGGGATGCGCGCCCGCGCGGCTTCGGCCGCCAGTCGGCCGCCGCTGGTGATGACGGCGAGGCGACAGCCCCGCTTCCGGGCGACGTTGAAGCCGGACAGCGTTTCCTCGGTGTTGCCCGAGTAGCTGATGGCGATGACGAGGCTCCGACGTCCGACCGCGGCCGGCAGGTCGTAGTCGCGCGAGCACAGTATCGGGACCGGCGACGAGTCGGCCGCAACACCGGCGAGCAGGGCGCCGCTGATGGCGGAGCCGCCCATCCCGGTGATGACGAGCGCATCGTCAGCCCTGCCCGGCTGCTGTCCGCAACCGATATCGTACCCGGCGAGCAGGTGTTCGGGCATGGCCCGGACCAGTTCGAGCATCGGATTACTGTTGTTGCCGACCATTTTCGTCCTCCTTGTCGAGTTCGAACACGAAATCCGCCAGCTTCGGGAAGCGACGATGCATCTCGCGGCGGAGCAGGCGGCGGATTTCCAGCGGCGTGCTGAGTTTCATCGCCATCGTCATCATCTCACGAGCCGATTCGATGTCAACCGAG
>DSBX01000312.1 GCA_011049385.1 Caldifarciminota bacterium
CGCATTGAGCATCCTTGACTGTATGGCTGTTATACATACAATGTAAGCGTGGATGAGCTGACTTTCGCGTGGGATCCGCGCAAGGAAGCGGCCAACCGGCGCAAGCACGGTGTTCCCTTCCTCGAAGCGCAGTCCGCTTCATCCTGCTCGGCTTGAGCAGTCATCCGCGGGTGCTGGTTGTCTGTCACTGCTACCGAGAAGCGGAATCGGTCATCCGCATCATCTCGGCGCTGAAAGCCGACAAGGACGAATAAACGGCCTATTGGAGTTGAAGCATGAGAAAACACTACGACTTCGGTTCGATGAAGGGTAAGAAGAACCCCTATGCCCGGAGACTGCGGGAATCCATCACCATCCGGCTCGACCGCTCGGTCATCGAGCATTTCCGCAAGCTGGCCGCGGAGACCGGGCTCCCTTACCAGACGCTTATCAACCTCTATCTCCGGGACTGCGTCGAGCACGGCCGGCGGCTCTCCCAGGAATGGGTAGCTGGTGACGCAAAGCGCTAGCGGCGCATCTTGGCTGAGGAAGCTGACTACGTCTGCCTTGTCGCCGTCTCCGGCCCGTCGGACCTCCGACCCGACCGATTGCCAGCAGGGACAGAACCTGCACACCCGGCCGGTTGGTTCCGCGGTCAGCCCCGGACGCGGACCAGGCCCGGTCTCGGCAGAGCAATACCCCGGCGACCGACCCGATCATCGCCCGGGTAACCGGCCGGGCCACTCAGAGGATGCGGTCGGGTCCGTCCTGACAGCACAACCGGGCCGGTTATCCTGAGCCTTGATGCTCAGGGCAGGAAACAAAGCGGAAATGAACCGGAAATGAAACAGGAAACGAATCGGCCCCAAGAAGCTCGCTATTACAGATAACCGGCTGTATTGGCATAAGTTACCTGTCAGCGGTTTGGAATTGACTTCGGAAATCAACCCGGATACAATATGACAATGGTGAAGTACGAACTCCCTGCCGGTTGGGCGAAGTTCGATGCTCTTGCGGTCTCGGACGGGTTGATGCGGGCACGTGCCGCGATGCTGGCCCTGACGCAGATACCCTATCAGCGCGACTGGGCGGATGAGATGCAGAAGGTCCAACTCAAGCGCGAGGTCGCCGGGACTTCCCGAATCGAAGGCGCGGAGTTCACGGAGCGCGAACTGGATGCCGCGATGCTCGAAACACCCGATCAGCTCGAAACCCGCTCTCAACGTCAGGCGGCCGCGGCGGTACGAACCTACCGCTGGATTGCCGACCTGCCCCCGGACCGGCCGGTGGACGCAGGCCTGATACGTGAGGTCCACCGGTTGGTCGTGTCCGGAGCGGATGATGACCATTGCGAACCCGGGGTTCTGCGCGGCCCGGACAACAACGTCACATTCGGGGCACCCCCGCATCGCGGCGCTGACGGTGGCGACGAATGCGCCCGAGCCTTCGCCGGACTCTGCCGTGCAATCGGCCGGGAGTTCCGGGGTCTCGACCCGCTGGTCCAGGCGCTGGCACTGCACTACCACTTCGCGGCTATCCATCCCTTTCTTGACGGGAACGGCCGTACGGCCCGAGCACTCGAAGCCTTGATGCTCCAACGAGTCGGGCTCAAGGACACGCTCTTCATCGCGATGTCCAACTACTACTACGAGAACAAGCCGGGCTACCTGAAAGCACTTACCGATACGCGGGCCGGGGGACATGACCTGACGCCATTCCTGCTCTTCGGCCTGGCCGGCATCGAGAAGCAGTGCAACCGCCTGCTCAGGGAAATCAGCCGCAACGTGTCGCGAGCCCTGTTCCGGAACGTGATGTACGACCTCTACAACCGGCTCAAGTCAACGAGAAAGCGCGTCCTCGCCGAACGGCAAATCGAGATACTGAAACTACTGCTGGCGAACGATGAACTGCCCTTGCTGAAACTGGGCGAGTTGACGCGGGCGCACTACGCCGGACTGCGAAACCCGGGCAAGGCCTTCACCCGGGATATCAACGACCTTCTCGGCCTGCGTGCCGTCGGCTTCCGGCGGGAGGGCAAGGACTACCACCTGCACGCGCGACTTGAGTGGCCCGCCGAGATAACCGAAACCGAGTTCTTCCGAAACGTCCGGAAACTGCCCAGGTCCAAGACCTCGGGCTTTCTGACCTGACTCGACCGGGCCGTGCCTGCACTGTCCTCCATCGGATGAACCGGGCGGCGGTTGACAGCCTGCCCTTGCCCGCTACACTCGCGTTGATGACCGATTCGGCAGTGACAACAGCGACGACAACGACCAAAGACGCCCCCGGATTCGGGGCGAATCCCGCCCCGCTCTTTGGTCCCTTCCGCCTCTTATGTCCCTTCAGCCACTCATTGCTTCTCCAAGGCCTTAGCTGTGACTGAACGCTTTATCCCGGCTCACGGCGGTTACCGAAAACTCCTCTCCTACCAGCGGGCGGAGATCGTCTACGACGCCACGGTCCGCTTCTGCCGCCGTTTTCTCGACCGCCGCGACCGCACTGTTGACCAGATGGTTCAGGCCGCACGTTCGGGCAAGCAGAACATCATCGAAGGCAGTATGGCCTCCGGGACCTCCAAAGAAATGGAAATCAAGCTCACTAATGTCGCCCGGGCCAGCCTTGAAGAACTGCTGGCGGACTACCAGGACTTCCTCAGACTGCGCGGACTTGCCGAATGGGACAAAGACTCAATGCCGGTCAAACGCCTGCGCGGGCTGATTCGCGTCCCCGGTGCGAATTATGAAAGCCTCAAGGCGGAACTGGAACACCCGGACCCGGCGATAGCCGCCAACACAATCATCGGGCTCATCAAAGTTACCAGCTACCTCCTCGACCGGCAGATAGCTCAGCTTGAGAAGGAGTTCGTGGAACAGGGCGGCCTGCGCGAACGTATGACCCGGGCGCGTCTGGCCGAGCGCAACCGCAACCCCGGTCGCCGGC
>DSBX01000068.1 GCA_011049385.1 Caldifarciminota bacterium
CAGGGGCGTCAATAGGGAACAGGGCGGGAGCCGTGCCGGTCAGACCGGCGGGGTCGGCATTGGACTCTGCGCACCGCACTCCGCCGGCGTCTGCGCCGCACACCGGACCGCTCACTCCTCACCGGTCTATGCCGGTCCCACGGTGCCGACGCCCGGCGTTACATCCGGAGAGCCCCGGGTGGTGTCCGGTATCTCGAACGGAGTCGTCCTGCTTCTGCCCGGCAGTTTCCGGGTTCTCTCTCCGTTACCCGAACTGAAGAGGGATTTCTCCACTCCGGTCGAGATGACAGGCATCGGCGGTTGCTTCCGACCCTCGCCGCGGCCGGGCGGTCAGCCGCAGAGGACCGCGCCGCCGTTGACGTTGAGGATTTCGCCGGTGATGAAGCTCGAAAGCTCGGAGGCGAGGAAGAGCACCGCGCCCGCGAATTCGTCGGGCCGGCCGACCCGGCCCAGCGGAATCGTGTCGAGCACCCGGGCCGCGGCCGCCGGGTCTTCGAGCGTCGGGCGGGACATTTCGGTGTCGAACCAGCCCGGCGCGATGCAGTTGACGAGGATGCCGTCTCCGGCCAGTTCCGGCGCGAGCGACTTGGTAAGGCTCTGGACCGCACCCTTGCTCGCCGCGTAGTGCGAGTGGAAGGCCTCTCCGCGCTGGCCCGCGGTCGAACTGACGAGGATGATGCGCCCGCCGCCCCGTGCCCGCATCAGCGGCACCGCCGCCCGGCAACAGCGGAACACGCCCCGGACATTGGTGTCGAGCATCTCCGCCAGCTCCTCCTCGCTCATCTCGGCGATGGCGGCCCCTCGCCAGATGCCGGCGTTGGCGACGAGGATGTCGAGCCCGCCCAGTCGGTGCGCGGCCTCCGCGAACAGCCCGTCCGCCTCCGCCGCGACCGCAACATCGGCCCGGACCGCGAAGGCCCGGCGGCCGAACTCCCGGCAGGCGTAAGTGACCTCGTCCGCCCCGGCCGCATCGAGCCGGTAGCCCGCGATGATGTCGCACCCGGCCCGGGCCAGCAGGAGCGCCGCGGCCCGGCCCAGCCCGCGGCTGGCGCCGGTGACGAGCGCGGCCCGACCGGACAGGTCCAGCCTAATCATCGGGGCCGATGGTTCCGCGACCGCGGAAGTCCGGCTTCATCAGGTCTTGCAGTCCGAGGGCGGGGCGGTGAGCGCGGCCGGGTCCGCGGCCCGGGCGACAAACCGGTCCACTTCTTCCTCGGTGTTGTAGCAGTGCGGGGCGACCCGGAGCAGGTTCTCGCGCAGGGCGCAGACGAACCCGCCCGCCCGAAGCCAGGCGTGAATTGACGCGCTACACGCGCCCGGCCGGCGGCAGGTGATGAACGCGCCGGAACGTTCCGGCTCGGCCGGGGTGACCGTCTCGAAGCCGGCCGCTTCCAGCCCGGCCCGGAGCCGGGCGACGAGCGCGCGCACCCGGGCCTCGACCGCGGCGGTGCCGTAACGTTCCCAGAGTTCGAGGCCGGCATTGAGCCCGCAGATACCGAGGTAGTTGCGGGTGCCGGGCTCAAACCGCGCCGCGCCGGCCCGCAGGGGCTTCTCCGAGAAGATGTCGTTGAACTCGCGCCAGTCCGCGGAGAGCCAGCCGTGATTGACCGGCCGCAGGCCGGCCATCGTCTCCGCCCGGACCTGGACGAAACCGCTGCCCTGCGGCGAGAGCAGCCATTTCGCGCCGTGGCTGACCACGAAGTCGGCGTCCACCGCGCTCCAGTCGCAGTCCACCACGCCGATGCCCTGGATGGAGTCAATGACCGAGATGATGCCGCGCTCGCGGCAGAAACGGACGATGGCCTCGATGTCGAACCGCCGGGCGGTGAGGAAGTGGACCCAGGACAGCGCGACCATCCGGGTCCGCTCGTCCGCGTGCGCGAACACGACCGCCGGGTCTTCGACCAGTTCCGCCGACGTCACCGTTCTCCGCTCGACCCCGGGAAGCATCAGCCGGAACGGGTAGGTCACCGTCGGGAAGTCGTCCTCCATCAGGATGACGTTGTCGCCCGCCCGCCATTCGAGCGCGCCGATGGCGAGGAGGATGCCGGACGAGGTGTTGGGAGTGAAGCCGACCGACTCCGCCGGCACGCGCAACAACCGGCCCAGCCGCGCCCGGCACTCCTCGACCATCGCCTCCGCCTCCGGGAACGGCACCTCGCCTTCCCGCGCCGCCCGAACCGCGAACTCGGCAACCGCCTGCGCGGTCGGGGCCGAGAGCGGGCCGACGCCGGCGTGGTTGAACCAGGTCAACCGCTCGGTTACCGGGAACTGCCGGCGCAGGGCGCTTACCGACTCGGCGTCAAACACGGGGTATTATCCACGCCCCTGCCCCGGAGGCAAGCCTGTTGCCACCGACCCGGCTGAAGTATAGACTGTTATGATGCTGACAATACTGATTGCCCTCTTCACCGCCCTGCCCGGCCTCGGGCTGGTTCCCGAAGACCTTGATACCATCCCCTGGGTCAAGCGCGTCGAGCAGATACCGGTCGCGCCCGGCGCGCTTCCGGCCGCGGACCTGGTCCGGGTGGACCATTCCCCGAACATGCCGCCGATCGGCAACCAGGGCGCACAGGGCTCCTGCGTGGCCTGGGCGCACGGGTATTACCATATGACCCACAACGAGTTCGTCGAGCGGGGCTGGAATGTCCGCGACCCGCACAACCAGTTCAGCCCGGCGTTTCTCTACAACCAGGTCAACGGCGGCCGCGACTGGGGCACGAACGGCAGTGTCGTGATGCGGCTCGCGGTCGAGCAGGGCTGTGCCAGCATCGTGGACCATGGAGCTGTTGAAGAACCTCTGCATCGGGATTCGTCAGGCTGCTAAGAGATAGGTGGCGGTCGGGGCCAAGCCGAGTTGCCGGAGAAGTCTGTCAATCGGCTGTCTCAGTCGGTCAGAAGC
>DSBX01000104.1 GCA_011049385.1 Caldifarciminota bacterium
GACCGACAATGACTCCGTCCAGGCCGGGGACCTGTACCGCAAGGTGATGGACGAGACCGCCCGGACCAACCTCGTCGGCAACATCGTCGCCCACCTCGGCAACGCCCGGCCGCGACGCGGGTGCCGTACTCCCTGTCCGCCTTGAAGAACAGCGCGGCCTGGCGGAGCTGGATGCGCGGCCGGGCGTTGCCGAGGTGGGCGACGATGTTGCCGACGAGGTTGGTCCGGGCGGTCTCGTCCATCACCTTGCGGTACAGGTCCCCGGCCTGGACGAAGTCATTGTCGGTCTTCGGGTAGGGCCGGCGGCCGACCGTGCCCGAATGTTTGAACTCCGGCTCGGCGGCCTTCGGGTCCGGGTCCGGGCCGCCGAAGCTGTTGGGCCAGTAGTTCGGGCCCGCGCCGCCGTTCGCGTCGGTGCGCATCGTGCCGTCGCGCTGGTAGTTGGCGGTCGTCCCGCCCCGGGCGGCGTTTATCGGGATGAGGTGATAGTTCGGGCCGAGCCGGTAGCGGTGCGCGTCGTGGTAGAACACCGCCCGGGCCTGGAGCATCTTGTCGGGCGAGAGCGCGAAGCCGGGCACGAGGTTGCCGGGGCAGAAGGCCGCCTGCTCGACCTCGGCGAAGTAGTTCTCCGGGTTGCGCGTCAGCACCATCCGGCCGAGCGGAATCGGCGGGTAGTCGCCGTGGGGCAGGACCCGGGTGACGTCGAACGGGTCGAACCGGTAGGTCGCCGCGTCGGCGGGCGGCATCACCTGCATCTGCACGGTCCAGGCCGGGAACTCGCCCCGCTTGATCGAGTCGTGCAGGTCCCGGGTCGCGTGGTCCGGGTCCTGCGCGGTCATCGCCGCGGCCTGCTCGCGGGTGAAGTTCTCGATGCCCTGCTCGGTCTTGAAATGCAGTTTCACCCACCAGAAGTCGCCCTTCTCGGTGTACCACTTGAAGGCGTGGCCGGCGTAGCCGTTGATGTGCCGGTAGCTCTTCGGCGTGCCCCGGTCCGAGAACAGGATCGTCACCTGGTGGATGGATTCCGGCGTCAGCGACAGGAAATCCCAGAACGCGTCCGGGTCCTTGGCGTTGGTCGCCGGGTTGCGCTTCTGGGTGTGGATGAAGTCCGGGAACTTTATCGCGTCGCGGATGAAGAAGACCGGCGTGTTGTTGCCGGTCATATCGAAATTGCCTTCCTCGGTGTAGAACTTGACCGCGAACCCGCGCGGGTCCCGCTCGGCGTCGGCCGAGCCCTTCTCGCCGCCGACGGTCGAGAAGCGCGCGAACAGGTCGGTCTTCTTTCCCACCTCGGACAGGAACTTCGCGCAGGTGTACTTCCGGGCGTCGTGGGTGAGCTCGAAGTAGCCGTGCGCGCCCGCACCCTTGGCGTGGACGACCCGTTCCGGGATGCGCTCGCGGTTGAAATGGGCCAGCTTCTCGGTCAGGTGGACGTCGGGCATCACCGTGTAGCCGGGACTGCCGACGGTCCGGCTGTGCAGGTCGTTATCCACCGGCTTGCCGAAGTTGGTGGTCAGGCGTTCTTTCTTTGCCATCGTTGCTCCCTTCGGCCCGTGATGTTTCATAATGATTATGAACAGGCCGGGTAGAGGATAAGGCCGGGCCCGGCCGCTGTCAAGCGCGGCGGCGGCGACAGCGCGGGCAGGTGCCGCGCAGTTCCAGCCGGGCGTCGGCGACCGACCAGCCCCGGAAACGCCGGGCGGCTTCGGGCAGGTTGACGCGCAGGCGGGGGTAGAGCGGCTCCTCCGGCCCGACATCGAGCACCCGTCCGCAGCGCCGGCAGACGAGGTGGGCGTGGGGCGTCCGGTTCGCGTCGTAGCGGGTGACGCCGCCGGTCCCGGCGAAGCCGTCGAGCAGGCCGGCCTCCACCAGCCGTTTCAGGTTCTGGTACAGCGTCGCCGTGCTCAGTTCGACCCCGTGCCGGGCCAGCGCGCGGCGCAGTTCCTCGGCGCTCGGGTGATCGTGGCGGGAAAGCAGGCGGGCGAGAACCAGGCGGCGGGCGCGGGTCGCGCGCAAACCGTGACTGCTCAGCAACTCCTCGGCGGTCGGCGCGGCGCTCTTCACCCCTGATGATACCACGCATCCGGCCCGATGCCAGCACCGCGCCGCTCGCGGTCCGGCCCGCCCGGCGGTCTCTTGACAGAAGTGCGGGCGGCGTTATGATGGTTACGAGGTTGCCGTGAGAATGAAGAAGACTCTTGCCCGGGCCGGTATCGCCGGGGCCGTGTTGTCGGCACTGGTCGTCCTGGTCGCCGGGTGCGGGTTCAATATGTACGACGGCCTGGTGATGACGCTCCGGCTCGACCACCAGGTCATCGAGACCGGCGACACGCTCAGCGGCCGGCTCGTCGTCCGCAATCTGACCGGTCGGCACCGAAGCCTGACTTTCCCGACTAATGCCCAGTACTACTTGTGCGCGTACGATGCCCTGAACCGGATCAAACCCGGGACACTTCCCATATTTATACAGCCTAATTGCGTCAATAGCCTCGGCACCTGACCAGCGTTTCTATTCTCCACCCCCAACTTCTACCCGAACCCCTCGCGGTGTCAAGCTGGCCGCGCCCAGCGGTTGGTTCCGATTTCGGTTTCATCCACCTGACCACGGGGCCACTTGACCACCCGACCACCTTCCTCCTGTGTCCATCGGCGGCTACTTCTGAGCGGGCTTGGGACACAATTCCGATTTCCCGAGCGGAATCGGGTTATGTCCCGCGCCCTCCCCCCACCCGCCTTCCGGGAATGGCCCGGGGGACGGCTCCGGGGACCGTCCGGGGGACCGTCCGGGAGGCGGTTCGGGGAGCGGTCCCGGGGACCGCCCGGGGA
>DSBX01000289.1 GCA_011049385.1 Caldifarciminota bacterium
CTCTTCACCCGTCTACGCCGGTCGCACGGTGCCGACGCCCGGCGTTACATCCGGAGAGCCCCGGGCGATGTCCGGCGTCTCGAACGGAGTCGTCCAGCTCCTGTCCGGCAGTTCCCGGGTTCTCTCTCCGTTACCCGAACTGAAGAGGGATTTCTCTACTCCGGTCGAGAAGACGAGGAACGTGACCGGGTCGCAGGGTGACCAGGTGGGGACAGGGGTCGTCGTCCATCGGCGGTTACTTCCCGTCCGGCGCGCATCAGCCTGCTTGACTTCCGCCCCTGCCCGGCTATAGTCCAAAATAGTGCATTGCTCTTCGACAACCGGGCGATTAGCTCAGCTTTGGTTAGAGCGCTTGCTTGACATGCAAGAGGTCACCTGTTCAAGTCAGGTATCGCCCACTCTCACGGGTGTGCAGGCATGAGCCGGCACACCCGATTCACTAACCGAGCCACTCTCGTACGGGAGTGGCGATTCCTTCTTAGACCCTCGGCAAGGGAGGCACATGCAGGATGACTTCGTAAGACTCAAGGCCGTGCAGGAGCTCGATGATGAACTGCGCACGCTGACCGGCCGCGCCGAGGAACTGCCCGGCCGCATCACCCGCCTGCGCGATGAGGCGGAGCGCGCCCGCAAGGACCTGGCCGAGACCGAGGCCGCGCTGGTCGAACGACGCAAGGAGTACAAGCTGGCCGAGCTCGACCTGAAGACTTCGGATGAGAAGGTTGCCCAGTACTCGGTCCAGCTCTATTCGGCCAAGACCAACGAGCAGTACAAGGCCTTCCTCAAGGAAATCGAGACGCAGAAGAAGCAGAAGTCGAAGGTCGAGGACCGGATGATCGTCCTGCTTGAGGAGACGGAGGCGCTGGAGAAGAAGCGCCGGGCCGCGGAGAAGAACGCGGCGAAGTTCGCCTCCGAGAACGAGCATAAGGTGTCGCTCCTCGAAGCCGAGCAGGCCGAATTGGCGAACGCGATTGCCGAGCGCCGCGCCCACCGCGAGGAAATCCTGCAGGCACTGCCGGCCGCGATTCTGAAGCTCTACACCCGGGTCCTCAACCGGATGGGCGGCATCGCCATCGTCGCCACCACCGGCGAGCGGTGCAACGGCTGTTTCAACCCGATTCCGCCCCAGCGGATGGTCGAGATAGACCGGAAGGATAAGGTCTACACCTGCGAGGCCTGCGGCCGGATTCTTCTGCCCGGCAAGTAACAGGAATGGCGGGCTACGTCATCCAGACCGACGGGTCGAGCCGGCGTAACCCCGGCCCGGCCGGCATCGGTGTCGCGGTCATTGACCCGGCCGGCAACACCATTAAGGAAATCAGCCGCGCCATCGGCGTCCGCACCTGCAACCAGGCCGAGTATGAGGCGCTGGCCCGCGCCCTCGAGGAGGCGGGCAAGCTGACCCCGCCGGTCGTTGTTCAGCTTGATTCGGAACTGCTCTACTATCAACTCTCCGGCAAGTACCGGGTTCGCAACGAGGAGCTGAAGCCGCTTTACGAGCGATGCCGGCTCCTGCTTGATAACGCGCCCGGGGTGACGCTGAAGCTGGTGTCGCGCAAGGAAAACAAGATCGCCGACAAGCTCGCCTGGACCGCAAGCGGCGGCAAGTAGCCGCGGGCAGGATGCCGCGGCAGTCTCCGGTCACCTGGCTGATGCCGCTGGGCACGCTGATTCAGTTCGCCCTCCCCCGCTGGTTCATCCTCCCGCTCGTCCGCCTGATCGGCGGCCTTTCCTTCCGCTGGGCCGGCCGCCGCCGGGAGCTGACGATAGCCAACCAGCGCCGCCTGCTCGGCCCGACCGCAGACGAGCGCGAGGTGCTCGCCTCGGCCCGCCGCGTCTTCGTACACCTGGCGATGAACTATGCCGACCTCCTGCGCGTGCCGGTGTTCAAGCGGCGGGTGACGAGCCTGGCCCGGACCGACTTCCGCGGCCTGGACCGCGCCCTTGAGTCCGGCCGGGGCTGTATCCTCGTCACCGCCCACCTCGGCAACTGGGACCTGGCCGGGGTCTACGTCACCGCCTGCGGCTACCCGCTGTCCGCGGTGGTCGAGCCGGTGCCGGCCGGCTGGTCGCGCACCTTCAACCGCTACCGGAGCCAGACGAACCTGGAGACGATTTCGATGCGCGACCGCGAGGGGATGACCCGCGCCCTCACCTCGAACCGCGTCTTCACCCTCGTCGCCGACCGCGACCTGACCGGCCGCGGTCTCCCCTGCCCGGCCTTCGGCGCGACGCGCTCCTACCCGCGCGGCCCGGCCGCCTACGCGCTCCGTCACGACCTGCCGGTTGTCATCGGCTACTTCGTCTTTGCCCAAACGCGGGGACATCCTCCCTACATCGCCGTTACCGAACCCCCGCTCGGTTTCCGGCCCTCCGGAGATATGAGCCGGGATATTGACGACCTCACGCGCACAATTGCCGCCCGTCTGAACGAGCTCATCGCTCGTTACCACGACCAGTGGCTGGTCTTCCGGGCGGGCTGGAAATGAGCGAAGCGGTCGTGCTCGTCCATCGCCTGCACCCGGGCGTAACCCTGCCCGAACGCCGGACCGACCACGCCGCCGGCTTCGACCTCGCCGCGGCCGAACCCGCGCTGGTCCCGGCCCGGGGCCGGGCCGCGGTCGGCACCGGGCTCGCGCTCCAGCTCCCCCCCGGCGTCGAAGCGCAGGTCCGCCCCCGCTCCGGCCTCGCCCTGCACCACGGCATCGGCATCCTGAACGCGCCCGGCACAATTGACCCGGACTACCGGGGTGAAGTCAAGGTCATCCTCTTCAACACGAACGACGAACCCTTCCGGGTCGAACCCGGCCGGCGCATCGCC
>DSBX01000182.1 GCA_011049385.1 Caldifarciminota bacterium
CCCCCCGGGTCATCGGGCCGGTAACTCGGAGCGTCATCCGGCCGGTCATTCTCCCGGTCATCCGGCGGGTCATCCGGCGCATCACCGGGCCGGTAATCCGGACGGCCATCCGGCCGGTCATCCGCCCGGTTACCCACCCAACAACCGGTCCGGTCACCGCCCGCGTCACCGGCCCGGTCACTCTCCCGGCCATCGGCCCGGTCACGCGGAGAATGCGGGTGAGGACGGACCAGGAGATGAACCGCCAAGGGCCATCGCACCGCCGACCCGAACACCCAACGAAACCCGGCCGACTGCCGTATTCTGCGGCAGTCGCCGCAGAATTAGCGGCAATCGGCCCGCTTAGAGAGAGAGAGAGATGAACTAACACTCTCTGCCACTGTGACTTACGAGAAATGTGCCCAAGTGGCATTTTCCGGCACGAATGTTGCTGGTAGTATTGGCGAAGAGTCCGGCAGGGTAACGGAGCCGAGCAGGTTGCCTCGGCGGCATCCGAACCGTCCCTCGCGGCCTTCCCGACCAAGCCCGAGCCGGACAGGAACCGAAGGAGGCTCTTCAATGAGCAGACTACTGACCGTCGCCGTTTCCCTGTGCCTGCTGTGGGCAATGGCCTGCGAGCGCGATGGCCTGGACGGCATGCTGACTTCGTCGGACGGCCTGGGAAGCTACGATGCATTTACATCGGCCCGGATAGCTGCGTTGTGGAAGTCTGGGTTCCCTCTAACTGGCCGCCGGCCACCGCAACCGGAACGCCGGAACCGGACAGCGGGTGGACCGAAGTAACCCTTGCGAAACTTGACTCACTCGGTATAATGGCACCGAGTATGGCAGAAGCGCAGGCAACTCAGGACGGATATGTTTCGGAAGGCGAGACTGACGGCAACAGGTACTTGTCGTACCTGAACTGCAACATCATCCACGGAAAGAAGCACGTTATGGCCGGGTCTCGAACAGAACGCCCGTGGTACAGCCCGGGGTGGGTGAGGGTGGCCTGTACTTTCCGCGTGAACAACACCCCTTTTGCCAACGAGACCTCGAACTACCAGTGGGCCTGGCGTGTCTATGCCCAACCCAAGCCTTCGATAACGGACCTGGGCAACGTCTGGTACTACCAGGCGCTCGGGCTTCACAAGTACAACCGCGCACCAGGTTGGCCGTACTCATCCTACGTCGCACGTGTATTCTAGGACAGGATGGGGGGGGTCTTGCCCCAACCACGGAGGTCCATCCATATGACGACGCTTCTCGCAATCGCCCTCCTTTCAGCGCTGTCTTCCGGAACTGAACGAGGCTTCTGGATCGGGGCCTCGGGAGTCAGCAATTTCGGCGGCCCGACATGCACCTACTACTACTATGAACAGAACCGGGAGGTTCCTTCCGACTCCATCGTCATCCAGCTTGGCGACGGCTATCGGGCCGCGGCGGTAGTGGCGGGGTATGCGCCGGCAGACTGGGTCCGGTTCCAGATGACGCTGTCTGAACTGCGTCTGGAGTGGACCGGGAGCGTCTCGCTTGCCCTGGCGCCCGGGTTGGGGCTGAGCGCCCAGTTCGAGCCACCCGTGGCCTGGCGTGTGCGGCCGTATGTCTGGGCCGGAGGAACTTGGACGACCCGGCTGTACACCGTCCGCCCCCCGGACGTGTACGTCATTGACCCGATAATGACATTCGGAATCGGCCCGGGTGTCACCGTACGCATCACGCCGCGGCTCAGCGCCTTCGGTGAGACAGACCTCTGGGGCATCTCAGAGTACACGGCGGTGGACACCCGGTTTAAACGGGTGACCGGCTGGGAAACGGGATGGCTGGGCATAGGCCGCCTGCAGGCCGGAGTCCGCTACTACCTGCCTTAAGGTATGCCACACCCGGGTATCGGCCGGCACGAAATCATCGTGCGTAAAGCTGGTCAAGCGTTAGCCGTAAACAGTCGGCGGGGAAGGGGCTCTCTCCCCTTCCCCGCCCTGGTCAGCGGCCTGCTTCTTATGGCCCTTGTGCTCCCGGCATCGGCTCCGGCCGCGGAACTCCGGTTCAAACGGGTCGCCTACTTCGAGCGCTCGGCCCGTGTCTGTCCTACTCGGTACATCCCGATTGCCGACATCACGGGGGATGGGCTGCTAGAAATGGCCTATGCCGCGGGGAGACTTGACAGCCTTACGGTAAACCCCATCCGGTGGGAACTCCGCCGATTCTATCCCTGGAACCGCTCTGAGATTGTGCATTCCGATACGGGACCGTGGCCCCCGCCCAGTGGTATGCACTCTGGACACTTCAAGCCTGGCGCATTCGGGGACTGGAACGGCGATGGCCGGCTCGAACTCGTCGGGCACAACGAGATTTGGGGTGATACTCTGGGTTGTGTGGTAACCGCGCTCCGGTCTCCGAGACCAGGGGCACTGCCGACCGAGCTTGCCTGGTACTACAGGATCGGCACCAGGCCATGGCACGCGATTCACCTACCCGGAGACCTCGACGGTGACGGCTTGAGCGACCTGCTCACCTCCTCATCCTGTTCGACCGGGACCCAGTTGATGCTCGAGTACGACGCGGTTGTCGGAGCCCGACCGGTCTGGTCTTCGGACTTCTGGTTTGCCAACTACGGGCTGGGTTTCGGGGACTTCAACCTCAACGGCCGGATGAACTTCGTCGGTGCGGTACACAGCCGAGTGAATGTCTTCGAGAACACCGGTGACAACCAGTACGAACTGGTTTATGTTGATACTCTTCCTGTGGTCAACGGCGGTGCCGATGTTTTCACCGGCGACGACGTCACCCGGAACGGCAAGCCCGAGTTCTTCGTTCCGTTCTTCCGCGGATACGGCGGC
>DSBX01000338.1 GCA_011049385.1 Caldifarciminota bacterium
CGGCTCGCCGTAGAGCTCGAAGGTCAGCGTGTCCGGGCCGGGCCCGGCCGGGACCGAGACCGGGAAGGTGAAGTCCGCGGGCTGGGGCAGGGCGGGCCGGGGCGTGATGACGACGGTGTCCAGCACCGTCCCGTTCAGGTGAAGCCGGGCGAAGTAATAGAGCGTCCGGTCGCCGCCGGGCTTGACGCCGTAGAGCCGGCCGCTGATGCTCTCGATGCTGTCCCGGCCGGGCAGGTCGAGCGGTCGCCGGAAGAGCGCGGTATCGCGGCCCGCTATCTTGAGGTAACGCTCCCAGAGCCAGAGCAGTCCGCTCCGGGCCGGGCAGAGCCGGTCCGCTTCGAGCCGGGCGGTGGCGGTCACGGTCGTGCGGGGGTTGGCCGCGCCGCCGGCCGGGACCTCGGCGAAACGCCGTCCCGGGGTCCCGCCCCAGGTCAGCCACCAGGGCCGGTAGCGGGTGAAATAGTTGGTGTGCCAGTAGCGGTTGCCGGCGGTGTCGGACCGCCAGTTCGAAGGCGACTCGGCGTAGAAGACGACCTCATCGTTCGGGCCGAACCGCCCCGGGGTCGCGGCGGTGACCGCCACCGCCACTTCGAGCATCGTGTCCGGGTACGGGCCGTTCATCTGCCACTCGCCGATGGAGTAGAGCCTGATGGTCGCCGGGTCAATCGCGGTGAGGTCGAAGCCGGCCGCGGCCAGCTCCGCGCCCCGGATGCGGTAGACGCCGGTCGTCTCGGTCCGAACCCGGCACCAGTGCGGCGAGCGGTCGAAGAAGCGGGCGGTGTCCCCGGCCGGGGAGGCGCTGGTCCAGCCGGCGGCCTCCGGGTTCAGCAACAGCCGGGCCAGCACCGGTTCGAACCGGTCCGCCGTGCCGTCCGGGCGCGGGGCCTGTTCGAACCGCACGCTCACCGCCACCCGCCGGTAGCCGACCAGTTCACCAGTGACCGGGTCATAGCGCACCGGGTGCACCCGCACCCGGGCGACGCGTACGCCGCGCAAGGTGGAAATCTCGACCAGTTCGGCCAGGCGGTGCGGCCCCGGGGCGTCGGGGGCAGGTGGGGCCGAGCCATCGAAGCCGACCGCGGGCCGGACGACGACCCCGGTGCGGCGCTCGGGCAGAAAACCCTCGGCCGAGACGGTCGCGCCGCCCTGCTGGGGCAGGCCGATGAGCACCTCGCGGCTCGGCAGGTCCGGCTCGCCCGGCGCGGCCAGCCGGTCCGTGCCCGGGGCGCGGACCGAAACCCCGGCCGGGCCGTCCTCAAGTGCGAGCGGGCCGACCGTCAACTCGAACTCGACCGCGCGGTCGGTGGCCGAAGTCAGGCGCAGGCCGGAATCGGGGCGGGTGGTGAGCCCGGCCCCGGCGGTCAGGGTCAGGGCGAACAACCCGGTCAGCGTCCGCAGGTGGGGGAATGTCACGAAACTATCTTAAGACACCGCACAATCGTGTCAACCGGCGACTCAGCCGATGACCAGCCCGACCAGCGCGCCGCCCAGCACCAGCCAGACCGGTTCGATGCGGAACCTCAGGAGCAGGGCCAGGCTCAGCAGGCCGACAACGGCCGCGGCCGGGCCGTGGATGGCGGCCCGTCCGAGATAGACGGCCGCGGTCAGGAGCATACCGGTCACCGCCGGCATTACACCGGCCAAGAAGCCCTTGACCAGCGGGTGGTTTCGGATGCGGCGGTAGACGTGTATTAATCCGAATAGCATCAAGTAAGACGGCAACAGGACCGCCACCGTTGCCAGCAGGGCACCGGGCAGGCCCAGCACGCGGTAGCCGACAAAGGTCGCGGTGATGGCGACCGGGCCGGGCGTCATCTGGCCGAGCGCGACGCCGTCCAGGAACTCGGTCGCGGTCAGCCAGCCGCGGATGTCCACCACCTCCTGCTGGATGAACGGGATGGCCGCGAAGCCGCCGCCGAAGACGACCGCGCCGATCTTCAGAAAGACGAAGGCCAACTCCAGCGCCCGGGCATTGGCAGGGGCCGACACCGCGGCCGGCAACAGCCAGGGCAGGAAGGCGGGCGCGGCGGGCAGGCGCCGCCACGCGCCCGAAAGGACGATGCCGAGCAGGCCGGCGCCGAGGACGACGAGCAGGACGTCAACGCGGAACCAGAGCGCGACGAAGGCCGCGGCGGCGATGACAAAAGCCCGCCGGTTCCGCAGGTGGACGCGGCCGATGCCGACGGTCGCCCAGACCAGGATGCCGGTCACCACCGGCTGGACCCCGGCGAAGAGCCGGGCGGCAACCGGGACCTCGCCGAACCGGCCGTAAAGCCAGGACAGCAGGCACATCAAGACGAAAGACGGCGCCATCAGGCCGACGACCGCCAGGGCCATTCCCCGGGTACCGCGCAGGCCGTAGCCGATGTACTGGGCGTAGTTGGTGATGAACGGTCCGGGCAGCATCTGGCCCATCGCCACCGCTACCCCCAGTTGGCCGTCGTCAATCCATCGCCGTCGGCGGACGACCTCCTCGCGCAGGAGCGCCAGCATTCCCATTCCGCCGCCGAAGCCGATTGTGCCGACCTTCAAGAAAGCCAGCAACAGGCTCCGCAGGGAGACACGCGGGTGCGGGTGCGCGGGCGCGACTTCCGGTTCCGGGTCGGGGGTGTGCGCGGGCGGGTCGGGTATCATCACCGAGCCATTGTAGGCCGGGCCGGGCCGGCATCAAGCCGGGCGGCGCAAACCGCCGATGGACGCCGGAGCTCTCCGTCATCTCGACCCGAATGGAGAAACCCCTCTCCGGGCCGGGAGAAGACCCCCCTTCCCGGCTCGAATTTCGCCGGGGCAATGATACCGTTCGGTATCAC
>DSBX01000314.1 GCA_011049385.1 Caldifarciminota bacterium
CCTCGTCGGTGCCGGGCTGACCCTGCTCTTCGCCCTGCCCTGGCTGGCCGGGGTGCGATGGGCAACCCGACTCGCCCGGCCGGCCGGAGTCCGTCCCTCGTGAAACCAAGGCCGCTGGTGCTCCGGAGCGTGTTCCTCGTTCTGGTGGGCCTGCTCGCAGCGCGGATGTTCCAGTTGCAGGTCATCCAGGGTGCGCGCCATGCCCGGCTCAGCGACCGCAACCGGATACGCAAGATCGTCCTGTCCGCCCCGCGGGGGCGCATCTTCGACCGCAACGGCGTGCTCCTCGCCGACACGCGGCCCTCCTTCACCGCATCGGTCATCCCGACCGAAATGGACGACAGCACGCTCGCAGTGCTCGCTCGCCTGCTGGAACTGCCCGCCGACGAACTCGCCGCGCAGGTACAGCCGGTGACGTACCTGTCGGTCCCGGTGCCGGTCCGCCGCAACCTGACCCCGCCCCAACTCTACCGCATCGAGGAGAACCGCTTCCGGCTTTCCGGCGTCCGCGTCAGCGTTGACCCGGTCCGCAACTACCCGGAAGGCGAGGTGTTCTGCCATGTGCTCGGCCACATCGGCGAGGTTACCGCCGAGGACCTTGCCGCCGACACCAGCTACCGGCGGCTGGATTTCATCGGCCGCGACGGCATCGAGAAACTCTATGAACTCGAACTGCGCGGCCGGGACGGCCACGAGTACATCGAAGTTGACGCCCGCGGTCAGGAAATCGCGCCCCTGGCCGAAAAGCGCCGGACCGAGCCCGTCTCCGGCACGGACCTGCACCTGACCATCGACGCCCGGCTCCAGCGCAAGGCCGCGCACCTGCTCCGACCGCACCGGCGGGGCGCGGTCGTCGCGCTCGACGTGCGTACCGGCGCGGTCCTCTGCCTCTACTCTCACCCCGGCTTCGACCCCGGCATGTTCACCGCCTCGCTCCCCAAGGCGCGCTGGGACTCGATCGCCGGGTCTGTGGACCAGCCCTTCTTCAACCGTGCGCTCGGTGCCGCCTACCCGCCGGGCAGTGTCCTCAAGCCTTTTGTCGCCCTCGCCGCGCTGGAGCAGGGACAGGTCACGCCCGCGACCCGCTTCACGCCCTGTGTCGGCACCTACCGCTACGGCAACCGGGACTTCACCTGCTGGTCACGGCACGGCAGTCAGAATCTCACCGAGGCGCTCGCCCATTCCTGCAATATCTACTTCTACCAGCTCGGGCTGGAAGTCGGCCTCGACAGC
This sequence comes from Caldifarciminota bacterium, assembly GCA_011049385.1. Lineage (GTDB taxonomy): Bacteria > Hydrothermota > Tepidihabitantia > Tepidihabitantales > Tepidihabitantaceae > DSBX01. The sequence goes on from DSBX01000314.1 coordinate 1,234, forward strand.
CTCATCGCCTTCCTCGGCACCTTTCCGTTCGGCAGGCGGACCGGTGTTGACCTGCCCGGTGAGGCCGCCGGAGTTATCCCGGACCGGGCCTGGCTCGACCGGCGCTACGGCGCCGGCCGCTGGGGTCACGGCGTGCTGTTGAACCTGTCCATCGGCCAGGGTGAATTCATCACTACCCCACTCCAGGTGGCGCTGGCGATGTCGGCGCTGGCCCGCGACGGGCGCTACCACCGGCCCTACGTGGTCGCTCGCACCGAACGGCCCGGCGGGGCGGGTCCATCACCCACTGCGCGCCGACTGCCCCGCCCGCCCGCGGACAGCGTCCGGGGAAGCCGGCAGAGCATCCGCGTCGTCAAGCAGGGTATGGAGCGCGTCGTCGAACACGGCACCGCCCGGGTCGCCCGGCTCGCCGAGGTTACCATCGCCGGCAAGACCGGCACCGCCCAGAATCCCAAGGGCGAGGACCACGCCTGGTTCGCCTGCTACACGCCAGCCGACAACCCGGAGATTGCCATCGCGGTCGTGGTCGAACACGGCGGCCACGGCGGCGCGGTCGCCGCGCCGATTGCCCGCCAACTGGTCCGGGAATGGAGCGCGCACCGCGAGGCGACGACCGGAGGGGCACGATGAGACGCCCGGACTGGCTTCTGCTCCTGACCACCGGAGTACTGACCGGCATCGGCCTGCTTGTCATCCACTCGACCGGCGGCAGTCACTACCTCCTGCGCCAACTCCTGTTCCTGCCCGTCGCGGCCGGCGCGCTGGCCGCCTGCTACCTCCTGCCCCGGCGGGTCATCGTCGGCCTGGCCTGGCCGCTGTACCTGTTCTCACTGCTGTTGCTGGTGGCGGTGCTCCTGTTCGGCCGCGGGGCCGGCGCGTCGCGTTGGCTGGTGGTCGGGCCGTTCATGCTCCAGCCCTCGGAACTGGCCAAGCTCAGCACCGTCATCCTGCTTGCCCGCTGGCTCTCCGAACGGCGCGAACCCGCCGCTCGACCCGGCGTGCTGACGATGCCGGTACTCATCTGCCTCGTGCCCGCGGCACTCATCGTGGCCGAACCGGACCTCTCAACCGCGGTCCTGCTCGCGGTTCTGCTCGCCGCTTCGCTCTACACGGCCGGCCTGAAACCGCTCTCCCTGCTCCTGCTCTTCGTGCCACCGCTCTCGTTTGCGGCCGGCTTCTCGCTTTACACCTGGGTGCCGCTGTTCATCGTGCTTGCGGTCATCTTCCTGCGTCGGGCCTCGCTCGGCCGCGCGCTGGCGGTCCTCGGCCTCAGCACCTCGTTCGGCCTGTTGTCGCCGCTCGTCCTCTCCATGCTCCGCGACTACCAGCGCGCCCGGATTCACAACTTCCTCGCGCCCTGGCTGGACCCGCTCGGGGTGGGCTGGAACGCAATCCAGTCCCGCATCGCCATCGGCTCCGGCCGCTTCTTCGGCAAGGGCCTCGGCCAGGGCACGCAGAACCGGCTCGGGTTCCTGCCCAACCGCCACACCGACTTCGTGTTCTCCTGTGTCGGCGAGGAGTTCGGGTTCTTCGGCTCACTGACCCTGCTCGGGCTGTTCACGCTTCACGTCAGCCG
>DSBX01000355.1 GCA_011049385.1 Caldifarciminota bacterium
ACACCGACACGCTCAACTATCTGGACCTGCGGGCGGGGCCGCTGGAACTCGCGTCCACCCCTGAGTTGGTGCTGGTCCACGTGGACTTCGGCCAGACCGAAGCCGCTCTGGAGACGGCCCACCTGCTTGAGAACCGCGGTCTCCCCCATCTCCTCTTCGGTCCGCAGGTAACCGCCTGGAACGACAGCCCGCCTGCCCCGCTTCGCGGCAGGGTGATCGGTGACATCGTGAACGCCTGGCCCGCCATTCGCCGGGATGCGCTCGCCGGCGGTCTGCGTAACGCCTACCGCGCGCCGACCCGGCCCTGCTACCACCCGCCCCTGCGCCCTTTCGGCCGCTGGCCGGAAATGAACACCACCGTCCAGGCGACCCGCTTCATCGTCGGCTGTGACTGCTCACCCGGCTTCGCGCCCTGGTGTCGGGAACGGCTGTACTACGGGGCGGAACGACTGCTCCGGGACCCTGCCGAAGTCGTCGGCGAGATCCTGTCCATGCCCGGCAAGAACATCGCCCTGCTTGATGACGATGTTTCGGCCGAACCCGACTACTACGAAGAGATGTTCCGTCACACGCGCAACTACCGCCGCTACTGGACGGTTCGCGCCGGGCCCGGGCTGTTCTGCCGACCCCGGCTCATCCGCCTGCTGGCCAAATCCGGGGTGCGGCTCGTGTTTCTGAACGAGGATTTCCTTGACGGCCGGCTCAACCCGGCCGCGACCGACAGACGCCGGCTCCGGTCGCTCTACCGCTGTGTGAAATCACTGCAGTCGGCTCGGATGCTGGTCGGCGCACGCGTGCCGGTTCGTTTCGACCCGGCCTGCCCGCCGGACTTCGAACCGCTCGTCTCCGTCCTGCGCCGGATTGACGTTGACTTCATCGAGCCGCGTTTCTTCGTCCCCGACGGCCGCGGCGGGTGGCAACCCCGACGCTTCAGCTACCGCCCGATGCTGACCAGTCGAGAACCCGGCTGGCTGGCCAACCGGTTCTACGCGATGTCCTCGATTCTCAACCGCCTGGGTCGGCGGCCACGGCGCACCGGTTTCTACACGACGGCCAGATACCTCCTGCCCTACAGCATGGCCTACCGCCAGGATCTCCTGGAAGGTCTGCCCGGGGACTGAGAAACCGCCGGCTCAGGGCACCGGCACGACTTTGACGATTTCCGGCACCTTCTCTTTGAGCACGCGCTCGACGCCGAAGGCCAGCGTCATCGTGGAAAAGGGACAACCGGAACAGGCGCCGGTCAGGCGCAGGCGCACCTCGCCCTCGTCGGTGATCTCAACGAGCTCGACGTCACCACCGTCGGCCTTCAGGTTCGGCCGCACGTCCTCATCCAGCACCTTCGCGATTCGGTCGCGAACCGCATCATTCATCATCGTTCGCTTCCTCCACGGCTTCCTGCGGCGAAGCCGGTTGGTATTGCACCCGCCAGGCGTCGGCCGACTTCCGGGCGACTGCCCGCACCTTCGTGGTCTTATCTCCGCATTCGACCTTCACCGTCTTGCGCGGCTCGGCGTCGCAGTAGCGGGCGCAGATACGTGACGCCGACTCGCGGTCTTCATCGGTCAGCTTCTCACCACGCAGAACCACGACCGGCCCCATCACTTCGACCGGGCGGCAGACGATATCGGCGGGGAGGGTCAAGCGCTCCAGTTCGGCGTTTTCCTTCTCGTTGCGGCCGACAACAACCCGCGCCCCGCTTTCGAGCCGGAAGTGCCGGCCCACGTTCAGAATCTCCAGCCGGTCGGGCAGGAGTTCGTCATAGTCCACCGCATCCCGCACCCGGGCCGCGAAATTGTGGTCAATCAACATGCAACCACCGGTCGGGGCCATGTACTCGATGATGCCGAACTCGTGGGCAAGGCGCATCTGGCGACGCCGTCCCCGACCTTTCAGGTCGAGCAGGCGCTCGCGCCGGACGATGCCGCTCAACTCCGGCATTGTCGGCTCCAGCAACTTGGCCGAGAGTGGGCGGAGCAACCGACCGTCGGTCCGGGTCACCTTCTCGATCTCTCTCAGCGACCGCTTGTTCTGACAGTGGGCACGCTGGCCCACCACCTCGCCGGTGTAGATGAAATCCGCCTGTATCTGGCGGGCAAGCTCACGCGCCTTGGTGACCATATAGATGAGACAGTCCACGCAGGGCGCCATACCCCGGGCATAGCCGTAGCGCGGTGCGCGAACGATACCGAGGTAGTCCTGCTCAACCGGTACCGAAATCAGGCTGGCGCCGGCAAGCTGGGCCAGCCGGGTGAGCTTCGCCTGCTCGCGCGGGCGTCCCGGCGACTGGAACGGCACCTGGAAATGAAGCGCGACTGCTTCGATTCCCTGCTCGGTCACGAGACGGGTGGCGATGATACTGTCGAGGCCGCCGGAAAACAGACCGACCGCCTTGGAGTTGCGACTGCTTATCAGAAACGCCCCCTGAACAAGACCGGTTTCACCCGACGACACGCAGACGTCTGAGTCGGGGCACCGCGGGAATCTACGCTTCGGAAGAACTGAGCCCTCTTCGCTTTCACTTGTAACGAGATTGTAGACACGGCCGACGCCAAGTCAAGACCCGTATTGCTCCCTGTGTGGATGCAACGCGATAATGTCATAGCTAACTACAACGCGAAAATGTCATACCTGCCTGCTTGGACAGCGTTACCGGGTAGACTGGCTACATGTTGCAAGAACCAGTCTTCACCGAGGCCG
>DSBX01000368.1 GCA_011049385.1 Caldifarciminota bacterium
CGCCGCCCCTTGCCCCCGGCCCGCGCGACTGAGCGCCGCCTGCTTTTCCCTCTTGACAAGACGACCGTTTCCGGCTACAACCTCTGTGTGCCGCGCCGGGGCGGGCGGCGGGAGCGACAGCGGGGTACCGCGCCCGGGGCGGCGCAAGAGCAAAAAAGGAGGTAGGGATGAAACGCTCAGTGTCTGCGCTGGCCGGCATCGTTCTGCTGGTCGGCGGCGTCGCGGGCCAGTCCTGGCAGAGCGGCCCGCAGTCGCCGTTCGCCTACGGCCGGTTCGACGGGGAGTACTTCCCCGGCACCGGCAAGGTCTATTTCCTCGGCGGCCGCATCGGCAACTCGACGACGCTCGGCCGCATCTGGAGCTACGACCCGCAGGCCGGCACCTATGCCGACCAGGGGCTGGATATGCCCAAGACCGTCTCCAACTACGATATCTGCCTGCTCCGGGACGACCACGACCTGCCCGGCGGCGACACCTTCGGCCTCTACATCGTCGGCGGCCGCTATGACCAGGCCCCGAACTACACCGACTCGGTCCAGGTCTACTACCCGCAAAGCAACACCGCCCGGATCCTCGATACCGACCTGTTCCCGGGCCGTTCCGGCGGACAGATAACCGTCGCCCAGTCGGCCATCGTCCACTCCAACCTGATGTACGTGATGGGCGGCTTCAGCCAGACCGGCAATGTCACCTCGGCCGAGACCTGGCTCTTCGACCCGCTCGCCGCGGCCGGCTCGCGCTGGAGCCGGTTGCCCGACCTGGCCCTGGCCCGCGCCTACCCGATTGTCGCGGTGGTGGACTCGTTCATCTTCGCTTTCGGCGGCGACACCTGGCGCTCGCCGGATTCGCTCATGGCCCGCAGTCAGTGCCAGCGGTTCAACGTCAACGACACCGCCGCGGGCTGGAGCCTGGTCACGGACCTGCCCGCGGCCAACGCCCAGGCGCGCGCCTTCGGCTTCGACTCCGACCACCTCTCCGAGTTCGCGGGCAAGGTCATCGTCGCCGGCCGCGGGGTCTGGCCCAGCGAGTCGGCCCACTGCTATATCTACGACGTCGCCGGCGACGACTGGCAGTCGTTCCCGAGCCTGGCCCAGCGCCGCCGCAATCACGCCGGCGCCTACCTGCCCGCCGAAGCCGGCGGCACCGGCACACCCGGCATCTGGGTCTGGGGCGGACGACAGAACAGCGACACCAACGCCCTGCGGGTGAGCGAGTACTACGCGATTGACGTCGTCGGCGTTGAAGAGGAACGCGGGCCGGCCCTGCGTCCGACGCGGGTCGCGCCCAACCCGGGAAAGCGGGTCCTGCGGCTGTCCGGCGCCGAACCGGCCGCCCTCCTCGACATCGCCGGCCGGGAAGTCATCACGCTTCGGCCCGGCGCGAACGACATCCGGGCGCTCGCGCCCGGGGTCTACTTCCTGCGCCCGCGCGGCCCGGGGCAACCGGAGAAGGTGATCATCCAGCGTTAGGAAAAGAAGCCGGGGCTACCAGCGGATAAGCACGCCGCCCCAGGTCAGGCCGGCCCCGAAAGCGACCAGCGCGACCAGGTCGCCGGATTTGACGAGGCCCGCCCGCCGCGCCTCGTCGAGCGCGATGATGGTCGTCGCCGAGGAAGTGTTGGCGTACTTCTGGATGTTGATGAAGACGCGCTCGTTCGGGAACCTGAGCAGTTTGCTGACCGCCTCGATGATGCGCAGGTTGGCCTGGTGCGGAATCAGCAGGTTGATATCCTCGATGCGGAGCTTCGCGGCCGCGACCAGCTTCTGCACCGCTTCCGCCATCGAACGCACCGCCACCTTGAAGATGGCATTGCCGTTCATCTTCAGGTAGTGCAGTCGCTGATCGAGCGACTCCGCCGAGGCCGGGATGGCCGAGCCGCCTGCGGGCATGCACAGGTCCGGCCCGCGGGTGCCGTCCGCGGCCAGGAAATCGGCGATGATGCCCCGCTCGCCGGGCGGAGCCAGTTGGACCACCGCCGCCCCGGCGCCGTCGCCGAGCAGGACGCAGGTGCCGCGGTCGGTCCAGTCGGTGATACGCGAAAGCACCTCGACCCCGACGACCAGCACGTTGCGGTACGAGCCGGTGGCGATGAACTTGCGGGCGGTGGCCAGCGCGTAGATGAACCCGGTACAACCGGCGCTCAGGTCCATCGCCGCGGCCTTCCCGGCGCCGAGCTTGGCCTGCAGGACGCAGGCGGTGGACGGGAAGAGCATGTCGCCGGTGACGGTGCCGACGAGAATCAGGTCAATGTCGGCCGGCCCGAGCCCGGCCTCGGCCAGGGCCTTCCGGCTGGCGCGGAGCGCGAGATCGGAAGCGGCCTCGCCCTCGGCGGTGATGCGCCGCTCTTTCATCCCGGTCCGCTCGGTTATCCACACGTCGGAGGTCTGGACCATCTGTTCGAGGTCCTGGTTGGTCATCACCTGCTCGGGCACTTCGAACCCGGTACCGGTGATGACCGCCGAATACTCGTGGCAGGGGCGCGGGCTCGTCTCGGAACTGATTGTCTTTGTCAACTATCTATCTTCCACGTCATTTGCCCCGCGTCAACCTCGACGCGGACCGGTTGTGGATGCAACGCGATAATGTCATAGCTAACTACAACGCGAAAATGTCATACCTGCCTGCTTGGACAGCGTTACCGGGTAGACTGGCTATATGTTGCAGGAACCAGTCTTCACCGAGGCCG
>DSBX01000311.1 GCA_011049385.1 Caldifarciminota bacterium
GAGAAGCGCGGCGGGGATGCCGATGTCGGCGACGACGAGCCGCCCGGCCAGTTCGCGGCCGGGGTGGAGCAGGAGCCCGCGCTTGACGAGGCCCATCGTCACGGTGAGGTCGGCGCGGAGCGCCGGGTCGAAGGCGCGGCCGGTGTCCGCGTCAACGCCTGAGGGAACGTCAACCGCGAGGACGAAGGCGGAGAGGGTGTTGGTGAGTTCGATTGCCTCGGCATGGAGGCCGCGCGGGGCTTCGGCGAGCCCGGTGCCGAGGAGCGCGTCCACGACCGCGCCGGCGTCGGCCAGCCCGGCGGCGAGTTGCCCGGCTTCGGTTACCTCGACCAGCGGGCCGCCGGCCTTGATGAGGATGTCGGCGTTGGTCCGGGCGTCGCCTTTGAGGTCCGCGACCCGGCCGAGCAGGAGGCAGACCGCGTTGAGGCCGCGGTTGAGCAGGTGGCGGCAGGCGACGAAGCCGTCGCCGCCGTTGTTGCCCCGGCCGCAGAGGATGACGACCCGGCCCCGGACCGGCCCGGGCAGGCGGCGGCAGAGTTCGTCGGCCACCGCCCGGCCCGCGTTCTCCATCAGCAGGATGCCCGGGATGCCCGCGTCTTCGATGGCGGCGCGGTCAATCTCGCGCATTCGGGCGGCGGTGACGACGGTTCGCATTGCTCTTTTCGATTATAGAAGCCGGCCCGGACGTGTCAAAGAGGCCGGTTTTCGGACCGGGCGCATTCCTTCCCGGTGATGCGGTGGTCGGCTTCCGGGTGGTATGAGGCGCGGCGGCGGGCAACCCGCCGGGCCCGGGCTTCGTCCAAACCGGTGAGAGCTGAGAGCGGAGCACGAACGCAGGAGCGATGCGCCGGGGCCGGTGCCAAAGCTTGGTCGAACGTGCGAAGCGTTGCGAACCGCGCGTCAGGAACAGTCCTGGCGCAAGCCGATACCTCCAGTCACCGGCCCCGGCTCGTCCGCGCCGCAGGAGGGTGCGGCTAGTAGGTTTCGAACTCGACGTCGAACCGCCAGCGCTTGCTCTCGCTGTCCCACGCCGCGACAATCGCGTCGGGGGCGATGCCGACCCGAACGAGGTCGTCGAAGTAGGGTATGCGTTGCCCGTCAAGGCGGAATTCGCATTCAAGACTGCCCATATGGGTGTAGCGCGGGTCTTCGATGGGGACAATTGACGTTTCGGTGACGACGCAGGTGTACTTGTCCTCGCCCATCTCGAAGGTGATGGTTTCCTTCTGGATTTCGAAGCTGGTGATGCCGTGCAGGCGGATGACTTGTGAGAAGAACGCTTCCCGCAGGGTCGCCGGGTTGGGTGACGGCTCGCAGGCTGTCGTCATCAGCATCAGGCCTGCCAGTGCCGGTATGGCCGCTTTCATTTTCGGACTCCTTTCCGGGTTGGTCGCCGCCGTCGCGGAACTCCGCCACGCGAAGCCGTCGGCGGCAGGGGTTCAAATGACGAGGTGAGGCGGCAATGCGTGGACACGAGGCTATCTCAGGACGACTTTCCGGCTTGCGGTCTCGGTGCCGGTCCTGATGCGGACGAAGTAGACGCCGGCCCCGGCCCGCCGGCCGCGTGCGTCTTGACGGTTCCATGTTGCCAGGTGATGCCCGGGCGCGAGGGTGGCGTGCGCCAGCGTGCGCACGAGAGCGCCGGTCGCCGAGTAGACGGCAAGGTTGACTTCGGTCCGCTCGGGAAGTGAGAAGCGGATGGTGGTCGAGCGGGAGAAGGGGTTGGGCGTCGGGCTCGCCAGCGCGAAGCGGAAGCTGTTTTCTTCGGCGACGGCGCCGACCGGGATGACCTCGACGCTGTCCAGCACCGCATCGTTCGCCGGTTCCTCGTCGCCGGCCAGCATCGTCGTGCAGACCACGGTGGCCCAGCCGATGGGCGTCGCCGGCCATTCGGCGAAGCGGACCGTATCGGTTCTTCCCGGCGCGATGGCGACCCGCTGGGTATCGGCCCAGGCGGTGCCGATGCGCAGGACAACCGCCATCGTCTCGGCGGCCGTGCTGTTGCTGAAGACGGTCGCCCGGGGGATGACGAGGGAGTTTTCCTCCACCTGCCCGACCGGTGCGAGAATCTGCCGGACGCCGACGTCCCGCCGGGGTGCGGTTTCGCCGAAGATGCCGGTGGCGGCGAGCCCGAACGGCTGGGGGCCGACCGGTACGTTCCGACCCTGAACGAGGATTATCCACTGCCCGGTTGCCGGGGTCTCGATGCGGACGCATTCTTCGACGTTGAGGGTATCGTACGCGCCGCCGGTGCGGGACCGCCCGCCGGAGTAGACGTTGCCCTTGTAGCCGACCCCGGTGGGCGAGATGACGGTCAGGTCGAGGTCGTTGACGAGGATCGTCGCCGCCTGCATCGTGCCCGGGTAGTCGGACCAGCAGAGCGCGACCCGGAGCGGTTCGAGATAGTCGGTGACGTCAATCGCGTAGACCGCCGAACCACCGGTCTCGACACCGTCGCGGTTGTCCTCGACCCAGAGGCCGACCGTGTCGCCGGCGAAGTAGAGAGAGGAGGAGAGGTTGACCCGGCCCCAGCCGACGTTGTTGTCCGGCACGGTGAAGTCGGTGATGTCGTTGTCCGCGCCGACGATGGCCACCGCCTTGTTGAGCGCGGCCGATATCTCCATCGGCGTGCCGGTCGTCGTGTCGCCGGTCGGGTGGAAGCCGAGCCGGAAGTAGTCGCGGA
>DSBX01000297.1 GCA_011049385.1 Caldifarciminota bacterium
ACCGAATGCTCTGTGACTGCGCGTGACGGATGGTGCCGTTTGTGACGGTCTGTTCGTCAGCTTCGCTGACGAGGATTCGTTGTCCGCTTCGCTACCATTCGAATCCCACCCTCTCCGCTTTGGTTGATTTCAGATGCTGTCTTCCAACGGAAGGAGGTCTGTGAGCGAACCGTACAGACACACTCAGGTCGGGTATGTGACGATTGCGATGGTGAGTGCGGTCATAGCGCTGATCCTGTTCCTGCTGGTGTTCCTGGCCTTCAGCTGGCTCTCGGTCGGGGTGCTCGTCATCCTTGTCACCTGCCTGGTGTTCTTCCCGACCCTGACCGTGACCGTTAACGCCGATGCGCTGGCCATCAGTTACGGCCCCGGGCTGATTCGGAAGCGGTTCGCCCTTGAGGGAATCGAGTCCTGCCGGACGGTGAAGAACCCGTGGTACTACGGCTGGGGGCTCAGGCTTACCCCGCGCGGCTGGCTTTTCAACGTATCCGGGCTGCAGGCGGTCGAGCTTCGGATGCACAGCGGCTGCCACTACCGTATCGGCACCGATGAGCCGGACAGACTTGAAGCCGCCCTGCGCCGGGCGCTCGGTCAGCCCGGTACCTGAGCGCGGGCCGGTTCTTGTTCCGGGTGGAAGCGTCGCTTCTCAACCGGGAACCGGACGCGGCCGGCGCCGGTCTAAATGTAGATGCCAGCTGAGAATCCGGCGGTTCACGTAGACCCGGTCTGCAAGATGAAGGTTGTCCGGGGCCGGGAGGCGGCGACTTCGGACTACAAGGGCACCCGCTACTATTTCTGCAACCCGAACTGTAAGGTCCGGTTCGACAAGGAGCCGGAGCGGTTCCTGGCGTCGGAACCGTCATCGGAGCCGGTGGCGGATGAGGGCAGGCTCAGCCATACCGAGACCACGGTCCTGAGTATTGGCGGGATGTCCTGTGCCGCCTGCGCGGTTTCAATCGAGAAGGCGCTGAACCGGTTGCCCGGGGTGAAGGACACGACCCTGAACTTTGCGGCCGAGAGGGCGGTAGTGGAATACGCCCCCGGGGTGTCTTCCCGGGCCGACCTCGAGCGGGCGGTGCGCGAGGTCGGTTACGACGTCCTGTCCGGGGAGCCCGGGGGAGAGGGGCAGGAGGATGAAGACCGGGCCGCGCGGGCGCGGCTGGTCTGGGTCTGGGTACTGGTCGGGCCGGTGATGGCGCTGATGGGCCTGCACATGGCCGGGGTCCACGTTCGTTACATGGAGTGGATCGAGGTCGGGCTGGGCGCGGCGGCGGTGTTCGGGCCCGGTTTCCGCACCCTGCGGATGGCGCTCGGGTCCCTGCGTTCGGGCGCGGCGTCAATGGACGTGCTCATCACGCTCGGAACCCTGGCCGCGCTGGGCTCGGGCGTGGCGGTGCTGGCCGGGGTGCCGGTCGCGAGCTTCGCGGGCATCGCCGGGATGATAATGGCCTTTCATCTCACCGGCCGGTACATCGAGGCCCGGGCCCGGGGCAAGGCATCGGACGCTATCCGACGGTTGATTGCGCTCGGGGCGAAGACCGCCCGGGTAGAGCGCGGGGGGGTGGAGGTCGAACTGCCGGTCAGCCGGGTCGGGGTCGGTGACGTGATGGTCGTCCGGCCGGGCGAGAAGTTTCCGACCGACGGCCGGGTCATCGCAGGCCAGACGACGGTGGACGAATCCATGGCGACGGGGGAACCGGTGCCGGTGCGGCGTGGGCCGGGCGACGAGGTCATCGGCGCGACGGTGAACCAGCAGGGGCTGGTCCGGGTCGAGGCCACCCGCATCGGCCGCGATACTTTCCTGGCCCAGGTGATTGCGCTGGTGGAACGTGCCCAGGGCACCAAGGTGCCGATTCAGCAGTTCGCGGACGCGATCACCGCGAAGTTCGTGCCGGTCGTGCTGGCGGTTGCGGTGCTTACCTTCTTCGGCTGGCTGGCCTTCGCGGACCGGCTCCGGCCGGTGCTGGAATGGTCGGCCGGTCTCCTGCCCTGGGTGAACCCGGCCCTGCCCGCGCTGTCGCTGGCGTTCTACGCCGGCATCGCGGTGCTGGTCATCGCCTGTCCGTGCGCGTTGGGACTGGCGACCCCGACCGCGCTGATAGTCGGCTCCGGCCTCGGTGCGGAGCGCGGCATCCTGTTCCGCTCCGGCGAGGCGGTCCAGACGTTGAAAGACGTACGGGCGGTGGTGTTCGACAAGACCGGCACCATCACCAGGGGCCGCCCGGAAGTGACCGACATCCTGCCTGCCCCGGGTGCTGACGGTGAGGTGCTGTTGGCAACGGCGGCGTCGCTGGGGCAGGGCTCGGAGCATCCATTGGCCGCGGCGGTGGTCGAGTCGGCGCGGGCGGCCGGGCTGACGCTGGACCGGCCCGATGAGTTTGAGGCGGTGCCGGGTCAGGGTGCGCGCGGCCGGGTGAAGGGCGGCCGGGTCGTCATCGGCCAGGCCGAGTTTCTTGCCGGCGAAGGCGTGCGTCCGGCCGCGTCCGCGGAAGCGGTTGCCCGCCTGCGCGAGCAGGCCCGGACCGTGCTGTACGTCGCGGCCGGGGGGCGGTTCCTGGGCGTGCTGGCGGTTGCGGACGCGGTCAAGGAAGACTCGGCCCGGGCGATTGCCGAGCTCAAGGAGCTTGGTATCGTGCCGGTGATGCTGACCGGGGACAGCGCCGAGACCGCGGCCGCGG
>DSBX01000011.1 GCA_011049385.1 Caldifarciminota bacterium
CCCTTCTGGTCCTGCGCCTGCTTCCCGCCGACGCCCGGCGCCGCACCCTCGGCTACGCCCGGGCGGTCGCCGACTTCATCGCCGAAGTCAAGACCTGGGTCCGGCCCGAAGACCGGCCCGGCCTGCGCGCGCAGTTCGAAGATGAACTGGCCGGCTTCGAACAGCCGCTCGCCCGCGCGCTCGAAGCGCTGGACACTCTCGACCGCTACGACGCCGAGCTTGCCGCCCGCGACCGGGTGGACGACGAGGACATCCTCGCCGCGGCCCCGGCCTTCGCCGCGCTCCGACCCCCGCGCCTGCTCATCCTCGACGGCTTCGCCGCGCCCGAGCCGCCCGAGGCCGACCTGCTCGCCGCCCTCGTCGAAGCGGCCGAAACCGTCCTCGTCGCCGCCCTCGCCCCGCCGGCGGATACACCGGACCCCGACTACGCCTTCGCCGATAAGTTCGTCAAGTTCATCACCGGGCTGGGCCGGTTCAAGACCACCCGGCTCCCGGCCCCGGCCCGGCCCGCGCCGGATGGGCTCCACACCTTCCCGGACCCGGAAGAAGAGCTCGCCGGCATCTGCCGCCACCTGCCCGCCCGGCCCGACCTCGCCGACACCGTCGTCGCCCTGCCCGACCTCGGCGCGCGCGCGCCGATGGTGCGCCGGGTCTTCGGCCGGTACCGACTGCCCGCCACGCTCTACCCCGAGACCGGGCTCGACGCCTCGCCGCCGGTCGTCGCGGTGCTCGACCTGCTCGAAGCGCTCGCCCACGACTTCGAGCGCCTGCCCTTCGCCGCCGCGCTCTCCTCGCCCTGGCTGGCCGGCCTGCTCCGGCTCCCGGCCGACACTCGTGACACCGCCCGCGACCGGGCCGCGGCCGCGGTCAACAATCTCTCCCGCCGCGCCGGCATCATCAAAGGCCGCAACAACTGGCGCCGGCTCGCCGCGCGCCTTGCCGCGGCCGAGAGCCGCCTGTCCGATGAGGACGCGGAACTGGCCCGGGACCTTGAGGCCCGCGTCCGCCGGGCCATCGGGCTGGCCGCGGAGAAGCTCGAACCGCCCGAAACCATCGGCCGGCAGGCCGCGAAGCTCAAGGCCTTCCTCGAAATGGTCGAGTTCGGTCGCGGCTTCGACCCGGACGCGCCCGGCATCGCCTCCCTGCTCGAAGACCGGGGCGCGCTCTACGACCTCCTCGACGAACTGGCCGAGTTCGAGGCCGATTGGGCTTCGTCCCTGCCGGAGCCGGACGACACCGGGCCCCGGGCCGCCTTCATCCGGACGCTCGAATACCTGGTCGGTCTCTGCCGCCGGGCCGCGGCCCCGCCCCCGGCCGGCGTCCTCGTCGTCGGCCTGGCCGAGACCACCGGCCTCCACCCGGCCCACGTCGTCGTCGGCGGCCTGACCGAGAACAACCTGCCCGGCCGTCAATCCACCGACCCGATTCTGCCCGAGCGCCTCCGCCGACGGCTCGGGATGCCGGACCTCGACCATCACCGCGACTGGCAGCGCTACAACCTCCGCCGCAACATCGAAAGCGGCGCGGACGAACCTTTCCTCAGCTTCCATGACTCCGAGGGCGACAAGCCGGTCCTGCCCACGCCCCTGCTCGAAATCGTCCCGTGCCGCCCGCCCAAACCCGCCGCGCTCTTCTCCGCGGTCGAGGAACAGCTCTTTGCCGGCACCGGCACGAACCGGCCCTTCGCCGAGCGCGACAACACCGTTGACTTCTCCGGCGACAAAGCGGCCCGGGCCGTGCTCGCCCGCCGCTTCGGGCCGGACCGGCCCTTCTCGGTCACCGGGCTTGAGTTCTACCGCGCCTGCCCCTACCGCTACTACCTCGAACGCGTGCTCGGGGTCGAGAGCGCGGACGAACCGCAGTTCGCGATAGACGCCCGACAATGGGGCTCGGTCATTCACGACGCGCTGAGCCGCTTGTACGCCGGGGGCCCGGTCGAGATGCCGAAACTGGAGCAGGCCGCCCGCCGCGCGCTCGACGCGGCGCTCAAGGATGCGGACCTGCCCCGGTTCTGGACCGAGACCGCGCGCCGGGTCTTCGCCAACATCCTGCCCCGCTTCCTCGCCATCGAACAGGAACTGCGCAAGGCCGGCTGGCGGCCGGAGATGGTCGAACACCCGCTCTCCGGCCCGGTTGCCGAATCGCTCATCCTCCGGGGCCGGGTGGACCGGGTTGACATCGGCCCGGGCGGCCGGGTCATCTTCGACTACAAGACCGGCGACACCGGGATTCACCCCCGCGAAGTACTGGAAGAACGCACCCACCTCCAGCTCCCGCTCTATGCCCGCCTGCTCGAAGCCGAGACCGGCCGGCCGGTCACCAACGCCGCCATCTACAGCCTGCGCCGGGCCAAGCCCGGCTGGCTCGCCGATGAGCATTACCCGCTTGCCGAACTCGTCAAGACCGCGGTCGAAAACGCGGTCGAAACCGCGGCGGCGATCCGCGCCGGCCGCTTCCCGGCCGAGCCGAGCAGGGACTCCTGCCGCTGGTGCGACCTCGACTGGCTCTGCGGCTCGAACCTGAAGGAAGACGACTAGATGGCCGAGCTCAAGAACCTGGTCGTCTTCGCGCCCGCCGGCTCGGGCAAGACCGAGCGGCTGAGCGCGCGCTACATCAAACTGCTCGAGGCCGGGGTTCCGCCCGAGCGCATCCTCACCCTGACCTTCACCGAGAAG
>DSBX01000273.1 GCA_011049385.1 Caldifarciminota bacterium
GACCGTCACAAACGGCACCATCCGTCACGCGCAGTCACAGAGCATTCGGTACTCACAAAGCGGAGAGGGTGGGATTCGAACCCACGGTACCCGAAGGTACACACGCTCTCCAGGCGTGCCCGTTCGTCCACTCCGGCACCTCTCCGTAGGAATTCTCAGGATTGTCAAAGAACCAGCCCTAGAGGATATTGCCGCGGCCGCTGGTGTCAAAAACGGTCAGTCAATGAAGACCCTGGACCCGGGCTCGATGACATTCATCAGCGCGCCCAGCGACTTCGCGTCGAGCTCGATCCAGGTGTGGTCGAGGGCCTCGGGCGGCACCTCCTCGCGCACCGGGCCGTGAATGGCGATGCCCGCGCCGAGAAACAGCTCGCCCGGGCCGAAAGCATCGGCCACGAGACGGGCCGCGGAATCCGCCGGCGGCTCGATGCTCTCGAGACGGTAGAGCCAGTCCGGCCGGTACCAGTCGGTCCTGACTCGCTTGCCCAGCACCTCGAGTCCGCCCTTGGGCAGTTCCAGGAACTCGCGCACGCCGTCCACCGGTCCGCGCAGTCGGTACCGCACTTCCAGCATCTCCTTGCCCCCCAGCATCAACTTGACGACGCGCGGACTGCGCCGGATGACGAGGTAGTGCTCGGACCTGGACATGAAGGTGATGCGCTGGTCGAGCAGGAGCCGGTCCTGCTCGAGATGGTCAAGCGCCGTCTCAAGCTCGCGCCGCTCCGCTTCAATCAAGGACCGCTCGACGCCGACCTCGGATGCGACCCGCACCAGTTCGCGCTTCCCGATTGCGTCCGCCAGTCGGGCGAATGTCAGCGCCGCGGCGGCCACCGCCGCGATCGCCACCACCTGCCGCACCCGCTCTCCGCGCATCAGTAGATATAGACCCGGGTGCCGACCGGCACCGAGTCGTAGAGCACCTTGAGGTCCTCACGCCCGACCCGGATACAGCCGTGCGTAACGCTTCGCCCGAGCAGGTTCTCCTGCTGAGTGCCGTGGATACCGATGCCGCCGCCGAGGTCAATGAAGTAACTGCCGAGCACACCCTCCTGGCGCCGTTCCGGCGAATCCATCGGCGGTATCGGCTTGCCCTCTTCGAGGAACGCCCAGTCCGGCTTCACCCAGACCGGGTCCGCCTTCTTGCGCCAGACCGTCAGCATCCCGCGTGGCGTATCGAACACCCACTTACTGCGGCCGTGACGCAGAGTACTGCCGGTGCCGGTCGAGATCGGCGCCTCGCGCAGAACCTCCTGCCCGCGTCGCAGGTAGAGCCGATTGGTCGCGGCGTTGATGGCGATGTAGAGCTCATCGGAAAAGGCGCTGGCGAAACGGTCGCCGAGTTCGCCAACCGCGGCCGCGAGCCGTTCCACCTCCACCGTCAGCCGGGGAATCGCTTCCCGGCCCGCCGCGATTGCGGCCCGGTTCTCGCCCAGACTACCGGCAAGCCGCAGAATATCAACACCAAGACTCTCCCTGAGCGGCAGGTAGAGCTCGGCCCAGCCGAAGGCGAGCGCGGCCAGGATGAACACGCCGATGGAACGAACCAGGCTCTGCTTCACTGATTCCAGCGCATTCGTTCGCCCCGGGTATCAACGTGTACGAACGCGGTCCGGGCGCGGGTGCGGCGATACCAGCCGACGCCGCCGACAAACTCAGGGTAGCGCTGTTCCAGCTCGTCAACGTAACTCGCCAGCAGGCGAGCGTCCTGCGAGTCGGACTTGCCGTCTCCGTTCAAGTCGTCGAGCGAGCCGTTGCCGCTCTCATCAATGTAGACGTCGGCCGCGCCGCCGTAGATGTGGGCGCTGTTCCTGCCCCCGCCCCGGGCGTCCTGCCGGGCCGGCGTCCGAAACCCGCTCATTACCTCCAACCGGGTGCAGGCGTGCCCCTTCTCGACGATAAGGTCGGTCAACAGCTCAAGCTTGAGAATCAGGTCCTCGCGCAGGACGATGTACTTCGGCCAGCCCGACGGCTCCGGCGGCACGAACTGCCCGAGCGTATGGCGCGGCGACAGCGGCGTATCGAGCAGTTCGGGCGTGACCTCGATGAAGCCATCGGGCACGACGAAACCCGGGAACGGGTTGGTCTTCGGATAGTTCCCGAGACGGTAGCCGTTGAGTTCGCCGTTGCGGACCTGCGCGCGCGGCACCTTGACGAATGCGTTGAGCTCCTTGACGGAAGCCCCGCACACCGCAACCAGCCGATACCGCCCGGCCGCCTCCGGCGCGATCCACTCGGACCGGCCCGGGCCCGATTCGACCAGCGTCCCGCCGTGGGCGATCCAGCCCGTGCCCGGCTCATCGGGCGGCACCTCCAGCGCCAGCGTTTCGCCCGGCATCACGAACACCGCGACCGTGTCCCAGTTCGTCTCTCGCCCGTTGATGATCAGAGGCAATCCGCGACCAACCGGAGCGGTCCCCGGGTTGACCTCAACCTCAAACGAGGCCGACGCAATCGCGGCCGCCAGGCAGGCCGCGATTGCGCACGCCGGTCCCAGTTTTCGATTCAGCAAATCACCTTAAGGATATGCCGAACGACCGGGGATGTCAAAGGGCGAAGCTTGTGTCTGTGGATGCAACGCGATAATGTCATAGCTAACTACAACGCGAAAATGTCATACCTGCCTGCTTGGACAGTGTTACCGGGTAGACTGGCTACATGTTGCAGGAACC
>DSBX01000326.1 GCA_011049385.1 Caldifarciminota bacterium
CCCTCGCCCGACACGTCACGGGTGATGGAGGGCGAGTCGGCCTTGCGGCAGATCTTGTCAATCTCGTCGAGATAGACGATGCCGTGCTCGGCCCGGCCGACGTCGAAGTTGGCCGACTGGAGCAGGCGCAGGAGGATGTTCTCGACGTCCTCACCGACATAGCCGGCTTCGGTCAGCGGCGTCGCGTCGGAGATGGAGAACGGCACGTGGAGGAACCGGGCCAGCGTCTCGGCAAGCAGTGTCTTGCCCACCCCGGTCGGCCCGATGAGCAGGATGTTCGCTTTTTCGATCTCGGTCTTGCGGGCCCGGGCGGCGGCCCGCTTGTAGTGGTTGTAGACCGCGACCGCGATGACCTTCTTGGCGTGTTCCTGGCCGATGACAAAGGCGTCGAGGTGAGCCTTGATCGCCGCGGGCGGCGGCAGGGTGCCCGGGACGACCGGCTTCTTGTCCGGCGTCGTTTCGCCGCGGTAGAGGCCGCTCGCGACCCGGATGCAGTTCTCGCAGATGCGGGCGCGCGGGCCCTGGACGAGGCGGCCCGCCTCGGTCGCCGGCCTGCCGCAGAAGGAACAGCGCGGCACCCGGCCCGGGGGCTTCCTGGTCGGCACGTCGCTACCTGCGCTTGGCGATGACCTCGTCAATGAGGCCGTATTCTTTCGCCTCTTCGGCCGACATGAAGAAGTTGCGGTCGGAGTCGCGCTCGACGCGCTCGACCGGCTGGCCGGTATGGTTCGCCATTATCTCGGTGAGCTGGGTCTTGAGCCGGAGAATCTCTTTGGCGTGGATGTCTATGTCGGTGGCCTGGCCGCCGATGCCGTAGGCCGCGGGCTGGTGAATCATCACCCGCGAGCGGGGCAGGGCGAACCGCTTGCCCGGCTCACCCGCGCAGAGCAGGAGCGCGGCAATCGAGGCCGCCATCCCGACGCAGGTCGTCGCAACCTTGGCCTTGATGTACTGCATCGTATCGTAGATCGCCATCCCGTCCGAGACGACGCCGCCCGGCGAGTTGATGTACAGGTGAATGTCTTTCTCGGAATCCTCGGCCTCGAGGAAGAGCATCTGGGCGACAATCAGGTTGGCGACGGTGTCGTCCACCGGAGAGCCGAGGAAGATGATGCGCTCCTTGAGCAGGCGGGAGTAGATGTCGTAGGCGCGCTCGCCCCGGCCGGTTGACTCGATGACCATCGGTATCAGCATAATTCTCCTCCCCCGGCATCACGCCGGGTATCAGCCAGACGGTTCAGGTTATCTTTTCTCTCGCGCTCCCGGCCGGTTCCGACGGCGTCTCGCCGGACGAGACCGGCCGGCCGTCGGCCCCGAGCAGGGTGCCGCGGATGTGTGCGTTCTCGAGCAGGAACTCCATCACCTTGTCGTTGAGCAACCGGGAGCGGAGCACCTGGCTGTCCTTCACCGACGCGAGTTCCTCGACCGGGCGCTTCATCCCCTCGGCCAGCGCCCGCACCGCGTCTTCGACCTCTTCGTCGCTGACGCCGATGCCTTCGGCCTCGGCAATCCGCGCCGCGACGATGTCGAACCGGGCGCGACGCGCGGCAATCGCCGTCACCCGGGCCTTCGTCTCGTCGTCCTTCGGCTCCTCGAACTCGCGGCACAGCCGCTCGTAGTTGTACTTCACCCACGAATCCGGCGGCTCGAACTCGTGCAGTTTCAGCACCTGCTCGAAGAGCTGGTTCTTCATATCGCTGGCGATGAGCCGCGCCCGGTCGGCGAGGATGCCCTCGTTCATCTCCTTGCGCAGTTCGTCGAGCGAATCGAAGCCGAGCGCCAGCGCCAGGTCCTCGTCCACCGGCGGCACCTGCTTCTCCTTCACCTCGCGCACCTCGAAGCGCAACGCCAGCCGGCGGCCGGCCAGCTCCTTGTCCGCGTAGTCGTCCGGGAAACCGACCTCGACCGAGCGCTCGGTCCCGGCGGTGACCCCGGCCAGGCCTTCGTTGACTTCCTTGAAGTTCTGCTCATCGCCGAGTTCGAGCATCAGGTTGGTGCGGGGCTTGCCGACCTCCTTGTCGCCATCGAACATCCGCCAGTCGGCGACGACGAACTGGCCGGGAACCGCGGGCCCGGGCACGCTCCGGTAGGTCGCACAGCGCTCCTGCAACTGCCGGAGCCGGCGCTCGAACTCCTCGTCGAAACCGGAAGGCTCGCGGCGGTCAACCGCGATGCCCTTGTACTCGCCGAGTTCGAATTCGGGGATGACCTCTATCACGATCTTGAAACGGATGGACTTGTCCGGCCGCAGTTCCAGTTCGGGAACCTCCGGCTCGGCCGCGGGCCGCAAGCCCTGCCTGGCCAGCACCTCGGCCGCGGTCCGCTCGACCAGTTCCTGCATCGCCGATTGCTCCAGCGAATCGCCCATCCGGCGCTCGAATACCGCCCGCGGCACGTGCCCCTTGCGGAAACCGGGCAGTTCGGCACGCGGCAGGTATTCGTCGAGCGTCCTGGCGACCTCGGCCTTCAGCAGTTCCGGTTCGAGCTCGACCTCAAGCTCGCGCAACCAGGGTTTCGGCGAATTGACCTTGACTTCCAATGTAACTCCTTAGCTTTCGTGAGAACGGGCGGCGGTTCCAGGATGCGAGGAGGGGGAGTTGAACCCCCATCCCTTGCGGGACCGGATCCTAAGTCCGGCGCGTCTGCCAGTTCCGCCATCC
>DSBX01000045.1 GCA_011049385.1 Caldifarciminota bacterium
GGGATGCTGCTCCTCGCCGACGTCGCGGCCCGGAGCATCGTGCCCGGCGGCCTGCCGCTCTCGGTGGTGACCGCATTCATCGGCGTGCCGTTCTTCATCTACCTGATGAGGGCCCGGCTGTGAGGGCGTTCCGGGCAGAGGGGCTGGCTTTCGGCTATGACGGGCGGCCGCTGTTCCGCAGCTTCGAGCTCGATGTTCCGACCGGGGACTGTCTTGCGATTATCGGTCCGAACGGCGCGGGCAAGACCACGCTCCTGCGCCTGCTGGCCGGGCTGTTGACACCGGGCGCGGGTCGGGTGCTGGTCGGCGGCCGGGATTCGCGCCGGACCGGCCGCGCGGAGATGGCGCGACTGGTCGCGGTCGTGCCTCAGCACAGCCGCTTCACCTTCGAGTACACCGTCGAGGAGGTGGTGATGATGGGGCGGAACCCGTGGCTGGGCCGTTTCCGGCCGGCCGGCCCGGAGGACCGCCGCCACGTCGAGGAGGCGCTGGCGGCGATGGACCTTTCATCCCTGCGGGAGGCGCGCATCTCCGAGGTGTCCGGCGGCGAGCGCCAGCGCGTCGTGATTGCCCGGGCCCTGGCCCAGGCGACACCGGCGGTGCTGTTCGATGAACCGGGCAGTCATCTCGACCTTGCGCACCTTTCCCGGCTGGGCGGATTGCTGGCCGCGCTGGCCGGGCAGGGCCGCACCGTCATCTTCGTCTCCCACGACGTCAACTTCGCGGCCGCGCACGGCCGTCGTCTGCTGGTGCTGAAGGAGGGGAGAGGTGTCGCGCTCGGCCCGCCGGCCGAGGTGCTGACCGAGGAGTTGGTCGCTTCGGTCTATGGAGTCAGGCCAACCTTTGCCCGGCACCCGGAGACCGGCCGGCCGGTCCTGTTACTGCCCGGGCCCCGGGCTGAGTCCGGCTCCGGGACTTCTTCCTGCGGCAGGAAGCCCTCGCCCGACTCGACCGCGGGCGCAGGCTCGGGCGGCGCGACAGGCGACTGCTCGGACATTACCTCCACCGCGTAGCGGCGTATGAAGACGGTGTCGCCGAAACGCTCTTTCACCGCCTGCAGACTGTCAATCTCGCGCCGGAGGTCAATGAGTTCCGCCTCGGCGGCTTTGACCCGTTGCCAGCGACCGACCATCCGGATGAGGCCGTTCGGTCCGCGCAGAAACAGGAAGGCGGCCAGCACGACCAGCACAGACACGACCAGCCAGCGGGGCAGTTTCCGGCGCGGCACGGTGTCCGGGGCGAAGGACCCGGGCGCGGACTGCGAGCGGCGATTCAGGTTCCGGCCCGGGTCGTTCCTCATCTCACCGGCGCAGGGTGCGCAGGGCGGCATAGGGCAGGCCGTCCTGTTCCTCGATGCGGATGAGGCGGTTGTACTTCGCGACCCGCTCGCCCCGGCAGGGCGCGCCGGTCTTGATCTGGCCGGAGTTGACCGCGACCGCGAGGTCGGCGATAAAGTGGTCGTCGGTCTCGCTCGAGCGGTGCGATATCACCGTCCGGTAGCCGTGATCCGCGGCAAGCTTGACGCAGTCGAGCGTCTCCGAAACGGTACCGATCTGGTTGGGTTTGATGAGTACCGCGTTGGCGACCTTGCGGCCGATGCCTTCGCCCAGCCGGGCGACGTTGGTGACGAAGATGTCGTCGCCGACGACCTGAACGCGTTCGCCGAGCCGCCGGGTCATCATCTCCCAGCCTTCCCAGTCGCTTTCGGCCAGTCCGTCTTCGATCGAGATGATCGGGTAGCGGCCGAGCCATTTCTCGTAGACCCCGACCAGTTCGTCGGCGCTCATCCGGCGCTCGACCGGGTTCTTGAAGAGATAGTCGTCGTCGCAGAAGAACTCGCTTGCGGCCGCGTCGAGCGCGAGGCAGATGTGCCGACCCGGCTCGTAGCCGGCCGCCTCGATGGCCTCAACGATGGCCCGAAGCGGCGCCTCGTTGTCTTCGAAGTCGGGCGCGAAGCCGCCTTCGTCGCCGACCGTTGTCGCCTTGCCGGCCTTGGCCAGCATCTTCTTGAGGGTCTGGAAGATCTCGCTCGCGGCCCGGAGCGCTTCGGAGAGCCGCTCAAAGCCGGAGGGGATGATCATGTACTCCTGGATGTCGAGGTTGTTCGAGGCGTGGGCGCCGCCGTTGATGACGTTGAGCATCGGGGTGGGGGTGAAGCGGGTGCCGACGCCGCCGAGCAGGCGGTAGATCGGGATGCCGGCGCCGACCGCCGCGGCCCGGCAGACCGCGAGCGACACGCCGAGCATCGCGTTGGCACCGAGCCGGGACTTGTTCTCGGTGCCGTCGAGTTCGAGCAGGGCGCAGTCAACGCGGAACTGGTCGGTGGCGTCCATCCCGACCAGCTTCTCGCGGATGACGGTGTTGACGTTCTCGACCGCGTGTTTGACACCGCGGCCGAGGAAGCGCTCCGGGTTGTTGTCCCGGAGTTCGAGCGCCTCGTGGGTGCCGGTCGAGGCGCCGGAGGGCACCGAGGCCCGGCCCATGATGCGGTCGTCGAGCACGCAGTCGACTTCGACGGTCGGGTTGCCCCGGGAGTCCAGAATCTGGCGCGCGCGCAGGTCGGTGATCTTCTTCATCTGTTACTCCGTGACCAGCGCTTCGTACTCACCGCGCCGTTCGGCGTAGAGCGGGAACGCGCCGACCAGTTCGGCCACCCC
>DSBX01000371.1 GCA_011049385.1 Caldifarciminota bacterium
AGGTGAATGCGATGTGCAGTCCGTCCGGGGACCAACTCGGGTCCTCGTTGCTGCCACGCGAAGTCAGTCTGACGTAGGTATCACCGAGGATGTTGGTCACACAGACCTGGTGACGGCCATCGGGCTGGCGCTGGACGAAGGCGATGAGGTCGCCCTGAGGGGACCAAGCCGGCGAAGTGTTGTAACCGCCCTCGAAGGTCAGCCGACGGATATCGGTGCCGTCCGCGGTCATCACGTAGACCTGAGGCGCGCCGGTCCGGTCCGAGACGAAGGCAATCTGCCGTCCGTCCGGCGACCAGGTCGGCGAAATCTCGATTGCGCGGCTGTTGGTCAGTCTCCGCATTCGGCCGCCCTGGTCGTCGAGCAGGCAGATCTCCGAACGCGCATCAACGGTCAGTGAGGCGGCAATGGTCTTGCCGTCCGGAGACCAGGCCGGGGTCGTACTCAGTCCGTCACGCTCGGTGATGCGCCGGGTCGTACGCCGGGAGAAGTCGTAGAGATGGACGTCAAGCGAGCGAGCCGAGTAGGCGCAGTAGGCGATGCGGCTCCCGTCCGGCGACCAGTTCGGGAATAGCTTGGTGCTTCCCCCGTCGGTCAACTGTACCGGGTTCGCGCCGTCGCGGTCAATCGCGGCCAGCTCTTTGCGGCCCGGCTCGACCTGGCGTGAAAAGGCAATCCGGGTCCGGCTGATGCCCTCGTTGCCGGTCAGCAGTTTGATGATGTCGTCCGCGGCCTCGTGGGCGAGCCAGCGCCAGTTGGGCCGGAGCGGGTAGCCCTTCGAGGCAATTCGGCGGTTGGTGTTCAGGTCGTAGAGGTTGACATCCAGCGCCGGGCCGCCCCGCTTCGGCACGACATGACCGGTGATGAGCACTTCGGCGCCGGTCGTGCCCCAGCCCTTGAGGTCAACCTTGGCCGGGTCGGTCTCGAAAAAAAACACCTCGCCGGATTCCGGTTCCGGGAAGGTGAAGTGGGTCGAGAAGCGCAGGTCCGCGTCCAGCACCTGCCGGATTTCCCGGGCCCAAGGCGCAAGCGAATCGTCCAACCCGGGCCGCGCCACAAAGGGCGCGATGACCAGGCTCAGCCTGCGTCGTCCGCCGGTCTGGGTCAGCCGCAGCCATATCTCGTCGGCGAAACTCGCGGCTGGGGCGGTGAAGGTGCTTTCCCCGGTGGCCGGGGGCAGGCTTTCCGCGAACAGCGGGCCGGTGAGCAGAAACAGCGCGAGAAGACCGGTTCCGGGTCCCGCGCGGCGGTGCGAGGCGCGTGGCTTCATCCCATAAGACTAGAAGTCCTTTCAGCCGGGTCAAGGGAAGAGAGAGGGTAGAAGGAAAGCGGTCAGGCGACCAGGTGGCCGAGTGACCCGGGGGCGGAACCGGGCACGAAGGCCTCATCGGGACCTACTGCTCGATTTGACTGTCGGCGAATGCGGAACTAGCATCACCCACTGACGCTAATGGCTTCACATTCAAGGTTCAGCTTCAGTCCGCGCCTGCTCCAGTTGTATTTCGCGGTCGGGATACTGGTGGTGGGCGGGTTCTGGTTCGGCTATTCTCAGGTGATGCTCCACCGGTTGACCCGGCTCTGGACGAGTTATTCGACGACGCTGTCCGATCAGTTGGAGGCGGAGACCCAGGTGCGCTCGCGCATCTACGCGCAGTTCATGAGCCGCGCGACCGAGACTCCGGACGCGGGGTCGGCCGAGCTGGACATCATCTTCGAGGAGGTCATCAAGAAGATTGACTTTCCGGTGGTGATTACCGACCCCAGGGGCCGCCCGATTTCGTGGCGGAATCTTGATGTCGTGAGACCGGACAGCGCGACGCTGGTCCGGGTAATCGCCGAGCTGGATGAGGAGTCCGAGCCGATTCCGTTGCTGGTCAGCGACGCGGATTCGACCCGCCGGCTGGGGATGATCCATTACGGGCTGTCGCCTTCGACCCGCACCCTGCGCGGGCTGAGCGCGAATCTGAGTGATTCGGTGCGGTCGCTGTCGCTGTTCTCCCTGTTGCAGGGGCTCTTGCTCATCGGGTTCGTTGCCATCGGGGTCTGGGGTATCCTCGCCTACAAGCGGCGCGAGCAGGAGCATATCTGGACCGCGCTGGCCCGCGAGACCGCGCACCA
Source organism: Caldifarciminota bacterium (assembly GCA_011049385.1). Taxonomy (GTDB): domain Bacteria; phylum Hydrothermota; class Tepidihabitantia; order Tepidihabitantales; family Tepidihabitantaceae; genus DSBX01. The sequence goes on from DSBX01000371.1 coordinate 2,119, forward strand.
GCTCGCCACGCCGATGTCGTCGCTTTCGGCCTGGCTGGATATTCTGCGCGAGCGGGAGAAGCCGGAGTTGGTGGAGGAGCTGGAGCAGGACCTGCGCCGGATGCGCGAGGTGTTGGACCGGTTCAGCCGCATCGGCCGTCCGCCGGGTTTGGTCACCCGTCCGGTCGGCGAGCTGATCGGCGGTTCGGTGCGATTCGTGAAGCGCCGCGCTTCGCGGACCATCGTCTTTTCGGTCGAACTGCACGATGACCCGGCGGTGCGCGTGGACGAGGTGCTGTTTTCGTGGATGCTGGAGAACCTGCTCAAGAACAGCGTGGACGCCATCGGGACGAGTCCGGGCGAGGTGGCGGTCCGGGCCCGGCTGGGTGCGGATGGCCGCGAACTGGAGATTGAGGTCGAGGACAGCGGCGAGGGGGTGAAGCTCGACCGGGTGTTCGATCCCGGCGTGACGACCAAGCCTCACGGCTGGGGCGTGGGCCTGACCCTGGCGCGGCGGATCGTCGAGGATTATCACCGCGGCCGGCTGACCCTGCGCG
>DSBX01000105.1 GCA_011049385.1 Caldifarciminota bacterium
AGGAGGCAGAAATGCTGAAGAAGCTCGGTAACGCGCTCGCGAGCGTTCTCAAGGACGACAGTGGGCAGACAATGCTCGAGTACATCATCATCGTGGCGGTGGTCGTGCTGGCCGGGATGGCGGTGTTCAACATAATCAGCATTTACATCAAGGAACGGAGTATCAGCATCAGTAGCGCATTGGCCGAAGGGAGAGGAGACTAGCAGACCAGTGAAAGCCGATGGGTGGGATGGACAGGCCCTTTGAGGCTACTCGGAGTAGCAGATTTTTGTCTACTGGCCCTGCTGGCCTTGTGTCTATACACCGACATCCGCTGGAAGAAGATACCGAACTGGGCGACTCTGCCTGCGGTAGCGCTCGGGTTGGGCCTGAATGGTATCGCCGGCGGCTGGGTCGGTCTCAGGGATTCGGCCATCGGGCTGGGTGTCGGTTTCGGCGCGCTGTTCCTGCTCTTCGCGCTGGGCTGGATGGGCGGCGGTGATGTGAAGCTGATGGCCGCAATCGGTGCCCTGATGGGCTTTCCGTTTGTCCTGTCGGCGCTGGTCTATTCGGTGCTGGTGGGCGGGTTCATCGGGCTGGCGGTGCTGGTCTGGCGCCGGCGGTTCTTCCGGACAATGAAGAGCATCGGGCTGTTCCTGTTCGGGCGGCTGGCCCGGGCCGCGCCGAAATACGAACTCGACCGGCAGGCGATGGAGCCGATACCGTTCGGCATCGCCATCGTCATCGGTACGGTATGGGCCGGGGTGATGACCCGGTTCGGGGAGCCGCTGTGGCCGCTCCTGTAGACCGCCCGGTCCTGCGCCGGCTCTGGCGGGAGACCGGCGGCCAGTCAATGCTCGAGACCATTGTCGTCCTGCCGGTAATCCTGTTGCTCCTGCTGATGGTGATGCAGGTCGCTTTCGCCTACAACGCGAAACAGCTTGCCGACTACGCGGCCTACTGCGCGGCCCGGGTCGCGGCGGTGCGCGGCCCGGGCGCGGAGGCCGAAATCCAGCGGGCCGCGGCGCTGGCGTTGACCGGCGTGCCCGAACCGCTGGGCGGCGAGTACTTTCGGGTGCGGAACCACTTCCGCATATCGGAAAACAGCTTCCGCCCGGTTCAGCCCCAGCTCAGCCCGGAAGGCGATATGTCCGGCTGGTTGCGCCGCTTCGCGGCCGCGAACCTGCGCGTGCTGGTCGAAAACGTGCGCGTGTCCGGTGACGGTTCGGGGCGGAGCGTGACGGTCGAGGTCGCGTACCTGTTCAACTGCCTGCTCCTGCCCCTGGGTACGGCCACGCCCGGCCCGGTCTCGGAATTCCTGTCCCGGCTCGAGCGCGACCGGCCCGGGCTGGCATCCATCTACGCCGATATCCGGAGTACGCACCTGCGCCGCAACATTATCATCCGGGGCCGGGCGACGCTTGACCATTGGGCAGGTAACGGGGGGGATGGCCAGTGAAGCTTATCCGGCGGCTCACCCTGCGGGCCCTGCGCGACTCCAACGACGGCCAGGTGCTGATTGTGGCCGTTCTGCTGATGCTGCCGCTGGTGATGTTCCTGGTTACGGTGCCGAACGTCACCTATGTGACCGCGTCCAAGATGCGGGTTCAGAATGCGGCCGACATCGCCGCGTACAGCAATGCCGCCTGGCTGGCGCGGGGGATGAACCTGGCTTCGGTCTGCAATGTCGGGGTGCTGGACGCGATGCTGACCGTCCAGGGCCTGACCCTGACGCTCGCGCTCGCGGAAGTGATGCACAGGTATCACTACCTGCAGGGCACCGCGTCGCAGATTACGTATCACTTCTTCGGGACCACCAACCCTTCATATGCGATAGACCACAGCTTCCCGGCGGATGTTTACAGGATGCACGAATCCGCCGACTGGCTCTCCTTCCGCGCCGAGTCGGCTCTGCGGGAGTTCCCGGCGATGGCGAACCAGATGGGAAGCGAGTACGCGAAGAAGAACGTCGGCGCGGGACCGCACCGGGGCGGGACCGCGGTATTCGACCCGGACGCGCTGTCCGGCGAGATTCCTTCCGTGCCCGTGACCGCGGAGCTCGTGGACGCGCTGAAGTCTCATCAACATCGGCGCGAGCCGGCTCAGACCTACGGCATTGGCGGAGAGCTGTACTGGACACTCGAGGTCGAGGACAATATGCGGATGTGGGCGCAGTTCAAATGGGACGACGCGCTCGACAGTATCGGGGCTTACCAGTTCTACTATCGCAGTGCGGTCAAAGTAATGATGCGTTTTCGTCGTGAGATATACGGTTCCGACCCGCCCGAGTACGAATGGGAAACTGATTCAACCACGCTGAAGTACCTCCCTCGGCAGGAAGAGGAGGTCCGACGATTCGAGCGTGGCGAAGACCTGACCTCCAGAGGGCGTTGGCTGCGGTCCCGGGGATTTGAGTTTGTGTACGGATGGCGGGTTTCACGACCGGGTGGCGGTGAGGCCATCGCGTACTGGCGGGATGGAACCAGCGAACGCAAGGTCTTCCCGTTCACCCGTGATATGCAGGAGCGATTGCGCCCCTTCGTCGAGCGGCCGGAGCAGAATCTGCTTCGGCTGGACCTGTACCACAACAACTACGCGGTCCGGGGGCACTGGGTCTGGGGTCGGAAGTATGAGGAAGGCCGTTGGGTCGTGGCCCCCCCGC
>DSBX01000064.1 GCA_011049385.1 Caldifarciminota bacterium
TACCAGGACGAGGCGGCGGGCAGTCGGCGGCACTGTCTTCCGGCATTTCTTCCCACTCGAAACCGCATTCCCGGCAACGGATGCCGGTGAGTTCCTGCACCCCGGCGCCGTGCTCGAAGACCAGCGCCTTGCCTTGCAGGAGCGCCTCCGCAACCTTGCGCCGCGCGCTCGCTAGAATCCGGCCGAAGGTCGGGCGCGAGACCTTCATGCTGCCCGCCGCCTCCTCCTGGTACTTGCCCTCAAGGTCCGCAAGTCGCAACGCCTCGACCTCGTCCAGCGACAACACTACAGTCGCCAGCGAACGAATCGGCACGCCCCGGGGCTTGAATGACATGCTGGCCGGCCGGCCCAGCACCCAGCGGCACCGCTTGGGCCGGGGCATCAGCCGGCCCTGCCACTAATGAGCATATGACCATTATACGCGGCCGCGCCGGGCCGTCAACCACTGCTCCCGGTCCGGGAAGACCGCCGCCGGGGTTCGGGCAGGAAACTGCCGCCCGGGCTGCGTTCGCCCGCTTGACTTCTCTCCTTTCTTGCCAGCACCGCGATTCGGGTTACAATTGCCGGCATGAACCACCGTGAGTTGAGGCGGACGTTCCTCGAGTTCTTCGCCGAGCGCGGGCACAAGATTGTGCCCAGCTCGCCGCTGGTACCGAAAGACGACCCGAGCCTGCTCTTCACCAGCGCCGGGATGGTCCAGTTCAAGCCCTACTGGGCCGGCACCGTCGAGCCGCCCTACCGGCGCGCCTGCTCGATCCAGAAGTGCCTGCGCGCCAGCGACCTCGACCAGGTCGGCCGCACTCCGCGCCACCACACCTTCTTCGAGATGATGGGCAACTTCTCGTTCGGCGACTACTTCAAGGATGAAGCGATTCCCTGGGCCTGGCAATACCTGACCGAAGTCGTCAAGCTCGACCGCAACCGGCTCTGGGCCTCGGTTTTCGAGGAGGACGAGGAGGCGTACGATATCTGGGTCAAGAACGTCGGCCTGCCCGAAGCGCGGGTCGTCCGTCTCGGGGCGAAGGACAACTTCTGGGGCCCGGCCGGGACAAGCGGCGCCTGCGGGCCCTGCTCGGAAATCTACTTCGACCTCGGCCCGAAGCTGGACTGCGGCGGTGAGCGCTGTGCGCCCGGTTGTGACTGCGACCGGTTCATCGAGGTCTACAACAACGTCTTCCCCCAGTTCAACCAGCTTCCCGGCGGCGCGCGCGAGCCGCTCAAGAACCGGGGCATTGACACCGGGATGGGACTGGAGCGGCTGGCGATGGTCTCGCAGGGCAAGAAGAGCAGTTTCGACAGCGACCTGTTCGCCCCGCTCGTGCGCGAGGCGGCCCAGATTCTCGACACCGAGCCGGACGACCGCAACCGGCAGATGCTCCGCGTCGCGGTTGACCACACCCGGGCCCTCGTCTTCGCCATCACCGACGGCATCATCCCGTCCAACGAAGCCCGCGGCTACGTCCTGCGCGGCATCCTGCGCCGGGCCCTGCTCTTCGCGCACCGCACCGGCGCGCGCGAACCGTTTTTGTACCGGGTCGCGGGCGCGATCATCGAGCATATGAAGCAGTGGTACCCGGAACTGGCGGCCAAACGCGAACAGGCGGCGATGATCGTCAAGTCCGAGGAAGAACGCTTCCTGCGCACCCTCGAAGCCGGGCTCGAACGCTGGCAGGGTCTGCTCGAACGCTTCCGCTCCGGCGACATCCTGCCCGGCGGCGAGTTGTTCAAGCTCCACGACACCTTCGGCTTCCACATCGAGCTGGTCAAGGAACTCGCGGTCGAGGCCGGGCTCGAGCTCGACCTCGCCGGCTTCGAATCGGCGATGCTGGCACAGCGCGAGCGGAGCAAGAGCCGGAGCACAATTGACACCGCCGGCGCCGGCGCGCTTGACGACGCGCTTGCGACCGAAGAACGCTGGCACGACCAGCTCGAAGTCGAGGATGTCGAACTGGACCGGTTCGCGCCGCTGGCCGGCGGCGACTACGAACTGCACCTCTCCCGGACCCCGTTCTACCCGGAGGCCGGCGGCCAGGTCGGCGATACCGGGGAAATCGAAGGCAATGGCTTCCGGCTCGAGGTGACCAACAGCTACCGGAGCAAGGGCGTGCCGGTGGTCCGGGCGAAACTGCTGGCGGGCGAGGTCGCGGCCGGCCCGGTCCGCGCCCGGGTGGATGTGGAGCGCCGCCGGGAAATCGAACGCGCCCACACCGCCACCCACCTGCTCCACGCCACCCTGCGTCGGGTCGTCGGCGACTACGTCAAGCAGGAAGGCTCGCTGGTCGAGCCCGGCCGCCTGCGCTTCGACTTCGCCTCGTTCGAACCGCTGACCCCGGAGCAGGTCACCGAGGTCGAACGACTGGTCATCGAACAGGTGCTGGCCGACAAGCCGCTCAACCGCCGGCCCGACGTGCCGATCGAGGAAGCGAAGAAGGCCGGCGCCCTGGCGCTATTCGGCGAGCAGTACGGCGAGAAGGTGACCGTGGTCAGCATTCCCGGTTTCTCGGCCGAGCTCTGCGGCGGCACCCATCTGCGCCGGACCGGCGAAATCGGTTCGTTTATCATCCTGTCCGAGACCGGGGTCGCGGCCGGCATCCGGCGCATCGAGGCACTGGTCGGCCGGGCCGCCGTCGA
>DSBX01000356.1 GCA_011049385.1 Caldifarciminota bacterium
GGGGGGATGGGGGAGGGGGGAAATTCAGACGCGGCTTAAGCGCCGCTTGGGTATCCGGTTACGGCGAATCGCGGAAACAGGCGGTGGTGCGTAATTACACACCTTGGCCTGCCGAAATTCGGCCGGCCGCTATTCCCTTTCGATGGTGGCGGGCGACTTGGGGAAGATGTCGTAGCTGACCCGGTTGATGCCTTTCGCCTTGCGGGTGATGCGGTCCGGGACGCGGGCGAGGAGGCTGTCTCAGGCAGGTTGGCCCGCGTCTTTGGTGCCGACGTCCGCCTTCGTTAGCCGACGTCGAGGTCGATTCTCGGCCCCAGGTTGAGTTTGAAGAACCGGTTCATCAGGATGTTCCAGGTGCGGAACTGGAAGACTTCCCGGGCAACCGGGGCGTTGGGCATCATCATCGCGACTTCACCGATGTCACCCTGCTTGAGCACGATTATCCTGAGTACCATGTTGGCGATGACCCAGCCGCAGGCCACACCGAACAGGAACGAGAGCCCGCCGTCAAAGGAATCCGAAGACCACTCGAACGCCGAGAAGACGGTCCGGGCGCCGGCCAGAGCGCCGACCGCCAGGATGGCAAAGGCGACGAGGGTGATTACCCACTTTGCGGCACCGAGGGTGTCGGCAATCGGGCCGGCCAGCCAGGTACTGCCGAGCGCGGCGATGACCAGGCCGAGCGCATCGAAGAGCGCCTGGCCGAACCCGCCCGAGTTTCGCGCGCGAATCGTCTCGACCACGGCCACGACCAGGACTATCCCCAGGGTCATCCAGTCGAACCAGAGCATATCTCATACTCCTTTCTCAGTTCTGTCGGACGCTGCGGCCCGGCACTTGCATCACCAGTATGAAACAGCATGGCCGGGCGTTTGTCAAGTCGGCCGGTGCCGGACGGCTTGCGGGTCCGGAACTCCAAGCTTGACACGGCAAGCCCAGCGGCTAGATTTAGTTGTCCTTCGGATAAGGCTAACTTCAGGAGGATCGATGATTGAGTGGTTCAGTAAAGGCGGCATGACGATGTGGTTCCTGCTTGCCTGTGCGGTGCTCGGCCTTGCGATTATCATCGAGCGGCTGTACACCATTTTCATCAAGATGCGGGTGAACGTGAAGCGTTTCACGCCGCAGTTACTGCAGACGATTGACAGCGAGGGAATCCAGGCCGGGATGGAGTTGTGCGACCGCACCCCGAGCCCGGTGGCCAAGGTGCTCAAGGCCGGTCTTGAGAAGACCGACCGCGGCACCGAGGTGATGGAGGATGCGATCGTCCGTGCCGGTGCCGGTGAGTTGTCGTTCCTGGACCGCGGGATGGCACTGCTTTCCGGGTTGGTCACGGTCGCGCCGTTCTTCGGCTTCCTCGGTACGGTGACCGGGATGATCGGTGCGTTCGCGGCGGTCGCGGCGGTCGGCGAAGTGGAGCCGACGGTCGTGGCAAGCGGTATTTCCGAAGCGTTGATTACGACCCAGGCCGGTCTCATCATCGCGGCGCCGCTGGCCATCGTCCACATTCTCCTGTCGGGCCGGGTGAACGGCTACCTGCGCGATATGGAGCGGGCTTCGACCGAACTGCTGGAGTACGTGGCTGAGAAGCAGCACTGCGAGACCAAGTAGGTCAGGGTAATGCCACGCGGTCACAAGGGCAAGTCGAGAGAGTCCGGCCCGCCCGCGATTCCGACCGCTTCGATGGGTGACATTGCCTTTCTCATCATCATCTTCTTTATGACGACGAGTATCTTCAGCCGCGAGAAGGGTCTCAGGATCGCGTTGCCGGAGAAGGGTGAAGAGGTCCGCATCAGGAGTGAGAACATCATCACCGTCGCGGTCAGCCCGGACGGACAGGTGCTGGCCGGCACCGAGCGGGAGCCGATTGCGATTGACGAGGTGCGCGAGTACGTTGTCCGCCAGTTGGCCGAGAATCCGGAACTGGCCATTGCGCTCCGCGTCAGCCGCCGGGCGCCTTACCGGGTGATGATTGCGGTCTTCGACCAGCTCAAGCTGGCCAAGGCCGAACGTATCAGCCTGGTGCCGGTGCTGGACCAGGAGGAGGGTTAGCATGAAGCGGATTACCCAGCGCCGCGAGCGCGGAGTGGACATTCCCACCGCTTCGACCGGCGACATCGCTTTCCTGCTGATCATCTTCTTCATGGTTTCGACGGTGTTCCGCAAGGAGGTCGGCCTGCAGGTGATACTGCCGCAGGCGGCGGCCACGGAGCGGCTCCTGCGCCGGCGCAACGTCGCCAGCGTCTGGCTTGACGCCCGGGGGAACTCGACGATTGACGACAACCTCGTGACCCCGGAACTGGTGACGGTGGTGATGGCCGAGAAGGTGCTGAACAATCCGGACCTGGTCGTCAGCCTGCAGGTTGACCGCGAGGTGGACTACGGCCGGGTCAACGACGTGCTCGAGGCGCTCAAGGAGGCCCGGGCGCTGAAGGTGACCTTCGCAACGGAGTACCTCGAAGGAGGCTAGAATGGCAAGCATCAACGGCGTGGCCTTCGACTGGGAGACGAGATACTATGCGGTTGCCATCAGGGTTTCGGCGGCCATTGCGCTGGTGGCATTGCTCGCGGTGTTCCTGGCGATGCCGAAGGATATGGAGGTCAGGCCCTACGAGCTGACC
>DSBX01000180.1 GCA_011049385.1 Caldifarciminota bacterium
CAATCGTCGTCAATGTAGGTCAGCCCTCGTCCTGACGAGGGCAGGGTGCCGGTCCGCCAGGCGTGGCCGCGTTCGAGGACAAGGAGAAGCAGTGAATCGTCCCGGCCGGAGATGCGGTGCACCGGCATCCGGCTGATGCCGATTTCGGGTCCGACGTCGCCGAAGTGGGTGTCGAAGATGCCGTCCGTCCCCGGCACGAGCGAGTCGCGATTGCCGTAGCGCTCCAAGTTGTCGAGCCAGCTGCCGTCGAGGTCCATGAAGTAAAGGTCAGAAGGGAACTCTTCGTAGCCGTCGTTGCCGCCGCTGTTGTTGAAGTCGTTGATCATCTGGAACCAGGCGACCGGCAGGTTGCCGATGAGCACCGCGGTGACCAGCCCGGAATCACGTTCGGCCTGTAGGAATGCCCGGAGTGATTCGGGTGATGTGCCTTCGGCGGCGATGAGCGTTGCCGCCAGCCTTCGCGGGCGATGCCGGTGATCATCGAGTCGAGCTGTTCGCGCAGGGGTTCCAGGAACCGGGTCTCGACGATTACCGCAACTCGGTCGTTGTCGGTTTTCGCGGTGCGAATGCGGCTTGCCCGCCAGTCCGGTCCCGGGGTTGCGTCGGCAAGCCATTCCCGGTAAGAGGTCGGACGAGAGCCTTCCGGGCCGGCCCAGCGTGTGACCGGCGGGTAAGAAGCGAGAATCAGAAGGGCAACGATAGCATACATAGATTATTCTAACTCGATAACTCCGGTTGACAAGTCCGGCCGTCACGGAACAATATCTGCGTGAAGCTGAGTGAAGCCCGGCGTCGGGTGGAGAAACTCCGGCGCGAGCTCGATGAGCACAACTACCGTTACCACGTGCTGGCCCAGCCGGTGATTTCCGACCGCGAGTACGACAGGCAGCTCGCCGAGTTGGCCGGTCTCGAGGAGGCGTTCCCGGAGCTGGCGAGCCCGGATTCGCCGACCCGCCGGGTCGGGGGCGAGCCGCTGGCCGGGTTTGAGACGGTTGAGCACCGGCCGCCGATGCTGTCGCTCGACAACACCTACTCTTATGATGAACTGCGCCGGTTCGATGAGCGGGTGCGCAAGGCGGTGGCGGTGCCGGAATACGTCGTGGAGCTGAAGGTGGACGGCGTCGCGGTGTCTTTCCTTTACGAAGGTGGTCGGCTCGCCCGGGCCGCGACCCGGGGTGACGGCCGGCACGGTGATGACATCATCGAGAACGCCCGAACCATCCGCTCCCTGCCGCTACAGCTGAGAGAGCCCGGGTCCGAGAGGCCGGGGGCGCGCATGCTTCGCGCCCGGCTTGAGGTCAGGGGCGAGGTCTTCCTGCCGCGGGCGCGGTTTGAGGCGGTCAACCGGGAGCGTGACGAGGAAGGTCAGCCGGCCTTCGCCAATCCCCGCAATGCGGCGGCCGGGACGCTCAAACTGCTCGACCCGAAGCAGGTGGCGAAGCGCGGGCTGGACTGCTTCATCCACACGGTGCCGGCAGTGCCGGACGCAGGCCCGGCCACCGAGAGCGAGATGCTCGAGATACTCACCGGGTTCGGCTTCAAGGTCATCCCGGCGGCCGGGGTGTTGCCGGATATCGAGGCGGTCATCCGGCACTGCGAGAGCTGGGAAGACCGAAGGCGGGGACTGGAGTTCGATGTTGACGGCATGGTTGTCAAGCTCAATCGGTACCGGGACCGGGTCGAACTCGGGGAAACCGCCAAGAGCCCGCGCTGGGCGGTGGCCTACAAGTATGCGCCGGAAGAGCGGGAGACCAAGGTCCGGGCCATCACCCTGTCGGTGGGCCGGACCGGGGCGGTAACGCCGGTCGCGGCGATGGACCCGGTCCCGCTTTCGGGCACGACCGTCACTCACGCGACCCTGCACAATTTCGAGGAACTGGCGCGGCTCGACGTCCGGGTCGGCGATACCGTCGTGGTTCACAAGGCAGGCGAGATAATCCCGCAGGTGCTGCGGGTCGAGAAGGCGAAGCGGCCGCGTCGGGCCCCGAGGTTCCGAAGGCCGGAGGCCTGCCCGGCCTGCGGCGCGAAGCTGTTCCGCGAGGGTGACGAGGTGGCCTGGCGCTGTGTCAACGCTTCCTGCCCGGCGATGCTCCGCGGGCGGCTCCTGCACTTCGCCGCCCGGGGCGCGCTGGACATCGAGGGGATGGGCGAGCGGCTGGTCGGACTGCTCGTCGAGCGGGAACTGGTGCGGAGTATCGCCGACCTCTACGAACTGGAACAGCAGGCGCTGGCCGAACTGCCCCGGATGGGGGAGAAGTCGGCCGCGAACCTGCTCGCGGGGCTCGACCGCAGTCGCGAGCGGCCGTTCGCGCGCGTGCTCTACGGGTTGGGCATCCGGCATGTCGGTATCCACGCCGCGCGACTGCTGGTACGGAAGTTCGGTTCCATGGCCGCGCTCGAAGCGGCCCCGGCCGGGAGCGTGGCCGCGATTGACGGTATCGGGCCGGTGGTCGCGGAGTCGCTCCGCAACTTCTTCGCCCGCGAGGAGAACCGCGAACTGGTGACGCGGCTGGGGCGGGCCGGGTTGCGTCTTGAGGAGCGCGTCGCCCCCGGTCCCCGGCCCCTGGCCGGGAAGAAGTTCGTCCTGACCGGGACCCTGCCCGGGATGACTCGCGAGC
>DSBX01000220.1 GCA_011049385.1 Caldifarciminota bacterium
TGTATGAACACGACCGGTCGGCCAGCAAGGGGCTGATGTCGGTGCGCGAGGTTTTCGTTTTCAAACATGTCGGAACCGATGATGGCAACGCCGACCAGCGGAAGCAGCAGGCGAAACTCGGTTGCGCCCCGGCGCACAGACTCTTCGACCTCGTGAAGGTCACGAAGAAGCCCGGCGTAGAAGCCCCGCGCAAGTACGAAGACTACGAGGTTCGGTTCGACAAGACAGGCGTGCCCAAGGGTGTCGAGGTAACGTTCCTGGTTGCGGGCGAGAAAGGGTATCCGGCACCGGGCGCCTGACATCGGCGCCCCGGCCGCAACGCAGCCATCGTGTACGACGAAGACGACCTGCTGCCGCTGTCAGCGTTGCAGCATCTCATGTTCTGCAGGCGGCGGGCAGCACTAGTTCACCTGGAGCACGTCTGGGACGAGAACGTGGCGACGGTGGAGGGTCACCATCTGCACGATAGCGCGCACGATGCCGGGACCGAGTCGCGCGGCGATGTGCGGATTGCTCGCGGGCTGATGCTGCGGTCGTTACGGCACGGTCTTTCCGGCAAGACGGATGTGGTCGAGTTCCACCTGCTGGCGGCCGGTGAGCCGGAGGCATCGGGCGTAGTCCTTCCCGGCGTCTCCGGCCGCTGGCGGCCCTACCCGGTCGAGTACAAGCGCGGCCGGAAGCGGCGCGAGCACAGCTACGAGGTCCAGCTCTGTGCGCAGGCGCTCTGCCTTGAGGAGATGCTTGGCGTCGCCGTGCCTGAGGGCGCGCTCTACTACGGCAAGTCGGGCCGTCGCCAGGTGGTGAATCTTGATGAGCAGTTGCGACGCACGACCGAGATGGCCGCAGTCCGTCTGCACGAGTTGTTTCGGGACCGGGTGACGCCCCGGGCGGACCACCACCGCAACAAGTGCCGTCAGTGTTCGCTCGTCGGCCTCTGCCTGCCGGAGCGGACCGGGAAGTCTCTCAGTGTGGAAGCGTACCTCGTTCGTGCTTCGCGCGATTCCGGGCCGGGACACTCCGGGGACAGGAGAGTCAATGGAGAGGATGACCGGTGAAGCGCCTGTTGAACACTCTCTTCGTCACGACCCAGGGTGCCTACCTCCGTCAGGAGGGCGAGACGGTCTGTGTGCGGGTGGAACGCGAGACGCGACTGCGGGTGCCGGTTCACACCCTCGGCGGCATCGTCTGCTTCGGGCAGGTCTCGTGCAGTCCGCCGCTGATGCGGCTGTGTGGAGAGCGCAACGTGCTGGTTTCTTTTCACTCCGAGCACGGCCGGTTTCTCGGCCGGGTTCACGGTCCTGTGTCCGGCAATGTTCTGCTCAGGCGCGAGCAGTACCGCCGGGCGGACGACCTTGCGGCATCGGCCCGCATCGCCCGGGCGGTCGTGCTGGCCAAGGTGGCCAACTGCCGCACCGCGCTTATGAGAGCCGGACGAGACCACGCGGACACGACCGACGCCCGGGCCCTGACTGCGGCTTCCGCCGAACTGAGCCGGATTGCGGGAGAGGTCACGGCCGAAGCCGCGCTGGACAGCCTGCGCGGCAGGGAGGGGGATGCGGCGCGTGTGTACTTCGGCGTGTTCGACCACCTGATAGTGGCGCAGAAGGAATCGTTCCGCTTTCACGAGCGTAGCAGGCGACCGCCGCTGGACAGCATCAACGCTCTGCTGTCTTTTCTCTACGCGATGCTCGCTCACGACGTGGCGTCGGCGCTGGAGTCGGTCGGTCTTGACCCTGCGGTCGGGTTTCTCCACCGTGACCGACCCGGCCGGCCGAGCCTCGCCCTGGACTTGATGGAGGAACTCAGGCCGGTGTTGGCTGACCGGGTAGCGCTTGCGCTTGTGAACCTGCAACAAGTCAAGGCGGATGGGTTTCGGAAGACCGAGACCGGCGCCGTGATGATGGACGACAAGACCCGCAAGGCGGTGCTGGTGGCCTGGCAGAAGCGGAAGGCGGATGAGGTTCGACATCCCTTCCTCGACGAGAAGATGGCGTTCGGGCTGGTGCCGTATGCCCAGGCCTTACTGCTCGCCCGACACCTTCGCGGAGACCTTGACGGCTATCCCGCATTCTTCTGGAAGTGAGGTACGATGCTGGTACTGGTGACTTACGACGTGAGCACGGCGGGGCGGCCCGGGCAGAGAAGACTGCGCCGGGTCGCGAAGGCCTGCGAGAGCTTCGGTCAGCGGGTCCAGAAGTCGGTCTTCGAGTGTCTGGTTGACCCGGTTCAGTGGGCGGACCTGCGCGGTCGGCTGGTTGATGCCATTGACCCTGAGCAGGACAGCCTGCGGTTCTACCTGCTCGGCTCGAACTGGAAGCCGCGCATTGAGCACATAGGAGCGAATCCTGCCTACGACCCCGAAGGGCCGCTCATTGCATGAAGCCCGTTGCGCGAACCGGAAGCGGACAGGCTCATAGAAGGCGCTTCGCGCAGTGAACAAGAGCCGGTATCTAGCCAACTTGGCGGTTGGTAAGTCGAGCGGTATGGGTCCGTGTGACGGGTTTTCGTCTGCATCGCAGAAGGCGAGGCATAAGGGTCGGTTCTACTGGAGTTAGCATAGGGACCGTCGCGCCCCGCGCGGGCGCGTGGATTGAAACA
>DSBX01000085.1 GCA_011049385.1 Caldifarciminota bacterium
AGGGATCTCTCCACTCCGGTCGAGATGACGGAGAGTTCCGGCGTTCATCGGCGGTTGCTTCCGGTTCCTTCACTAGACCACTGAACCACTTGACCGCTAGACCACTTCCTCCGGCGTCCTTCACTTCTATGTATCCCATTTCAGCCGCTGACCGACAAGAAATCCGGCCGAAACCGCACTTTTCCCGCCCAGTGGGCCGCCCAGGGGCCGTGGGGGGGATAACCCCCGGGGCTGTATTCCGGGTCATTCTCCGGACGATGACGGGGAGAATCGGTAGAGGCAATGTCCGGAGGACACCGGGAACTATGCCGAGGATGATGGTCGGAAGCGTCCTTTGGGTCCCGGGCCGGGGTCTCGGCCGAAGCCCGGGTCGGGTTCGTCCCCGAGCCGCAGTCCGGGGCATCGTCCGGAGCGTCCTGAGAGCTGTCCTCCGGATAATTCCCGGAAGCATATCCGGGGTGGTGCTGGACGGCCGGTGCAGACGAGACCGCAGGCCTGCGGGAGTCGCATCGGCCTGCATCGGCGCATATCCTTGACTGCCCCGGTTGCCGCTCTACAATTCCTTTCGGATTGAAGCGCCCGTAGCTCAATTGGACAGAGTGACGGACTACGAATCCGTAGGTTGCGTGTTCGAGTCACGCCGGGCGCGTTTTGACTGCCGCTAGTACCGACGAACGCTGGATGCGACTGGCCCTTGGCGAGGCCCGTGCCGCCGGTGACGAAGGCGAAGTGCCGGTCGGTTGCGTAATCGTGCGGGACGGACAGGTCATCGGACGCGGCCACAACCGTACCGAGGCCCTGTGCGACCCGACCGCTCACGCCGAGATGGTGGCGATAAGCGCGGCCGCAACGACAATCGGCAACTGGCGGCTGACCGGCGCGACGGTCTATTGCACGGTAGAGCCCTGCCTGATGTGCACGGGCGCGCTGGTCCTGGCCCGGCCCGACCGCGTGGTCTGCGGAGCCGCGGACCCGAAGTTCGGATGTCTTGGTTCGGTGTACGATGTTGCGGCCGACAACCGGTTCAACCATCGGTTCGAGGTCAGGACCGGGGTGCTGACCGGGGAGTCGGCAGAGCTCCTGCAGGGCTTCTTCCGTGCCCGCCGCAACAGGGATGATGTGAACGTTTCGAAAAGCGGGACTGCCGTCCTGGCGGCCGAAGAACGGTAGCCACGGTGGTGTCCCCATGGAGAGATGGCCGAGTGGACGAAGGCGCGTGACTCGAAATCACGTATACCCGCAAGGGTATCGGGGGTTCAAATCCCTCTCTCTCCGCTGAAGTCAGGAGGTTCTCTGAAACTCCGCGCCATTGCCACCGTCCTTGCGGTTGCCGCCATCGGCACCGCTTCCGCCACCGGCCGCGAGCTTGTTCTGAGCCGCAGTCACCGACGCCCGATCCCGGGCGAGCACCAGCAGGCCGCCGCCTTCATCCGCCACCATACGCGCCTTCAGGCGGACACCCGGCCGTTCGACCGGTTCCGCTTCCAGCCGTCCGACGCCGCGCTGGCCCGGATCCAGCGCCTGCGCGAAGGCGAGAGCGATACCATGAAGGTACTCTGCCTCCGGGTCGAATTCGAGGAGGACACGACCCCGCTCACCACCGGAAACGGCAAGATGGACACGCTCGGCTTCCTGCACCCGGACTCGGGCCTGTTCTACGACCCACCCCACTTCAAGAACTACTTCGAACGCCTTATGGAAGGGGTGGACAACTACTACCGGGCCCAGTCGAAGGGCCGACTCGTCATCCAGTCCACGGTGATGCCGGAAGGAGAAAAGGACGCTTACCAACTCCCCCGGCAGATGCAGTACTACGGCGATACCACATCCTGGCTCGCGGTCGAACTCGGCCTGGTTCGACTGGCCCGGGATGTCTTCAAGGCGGTTGACGATGACCCTGCGGTCCGGTTCGCCGACTACGACGAGTTCATCATCTTCCACGCCGGTTCCGGCCTGCAGGCGGACTTCGGCCTGCGCCGCGACAGCCCGTTCGACCTGCTGGCCGGACACATCCCGCGGGGCGCGTTCGAGGCCTACCTGGGCGAACCGTACATCAGAGTGGACGGCGGCGCGACCCGCATCTACCAGGTCACGGTGATGCCGGAGATGATGCGCCAGGATACGATGTTCAACGGCGAAACCAACATCCTCGGCATGGTCGGGCTGGCCGGTACGCTGGTCCACGAGTTCGCCCATATCCTCGGCGCCTACGACCTCTACGACGTCACCGGGGTAACGATGGGACAGGGCGCGTGGAGCCTGATGGGCTACGGCGGCTGGCTCGGGGATTACGGGGCGGGCGCACCGCCCGGCGTCATCCCCGGCTTCCTCGACGCCTATCACCGGGTCGCGCTCGGGCTCATCGAACCGCTGGTTGTGAACGTGCCGGTCGAGTCGCTGTCGGTCTATGCCGCGGCGATGGATACCGCACTCTTCCCGCTCCGACCGGACAGCAGCCACCCGACCATCTTCAAGGTGCCCATCAACGCCGACGAGTACTTCCTCATCGAGAACCGGCAGGTGGACGTGCGTCGGCC
>DSBX01000336.1 GCA_011049385.1 Caldifarciminota bacterium
ATGGTTCGCCTCGATACTGACGACCTGGCCATGTATGGTTTCGCTATCTGTACGTACGATGTCAGCGACGGCTGTTGCCGTAAGAACCGCAATAAGAGCAAGTGCTCTCACAACCCCTCCCTTCGAGGCCCCGGTCCACCTCCGTTCACGAAGCCTGCTCGTGCCAAGACTCTGTTGTTCCGATTCTCGAACCCGCCGGGTCCTTCCCGGCCCGGACCGGCATCTCTATTCTCCACATCCAACTTCTACCTGAATCCCTCGCGGTGTCAAGCCTCCGGGCCGGACCACCGCCCCTCTCCCCTCGGCCTCAGGTCCAACGCCGGACGAAACCGCCGGGCAATGCGGGCAAGGTCATCCGCCAGCGGGTTCAGCCTGACCCGGCATACACCGTGCTGTCGGCCGCGAGGGCGGGCGTTCAGGTGGGAATGAGAGGAAGGGTACGAACCCGAATTCGAGTCTGCTCGAATACGACCACTGCACCCTGTTCGAGGTAACCGGCGACCGCGGGAAGGTTGCGAATGAGCAAGGCGACCTGGAGGTCGGGCCTGCGGTCGGTGCCGCGGCGGAACAGGATGACCGATGGTTTGCGCGCACGACGAGACGCAAGCATGGTTCCGAAATCAGTGTCCGCAGATACCAGCACCCGGTCTTCGGTCGCGGCGTGTTCGAATACCACCGGGTCTTCGGCACATTGCAGCGCGACGTCACGGACGTGAATGGCATCGTGCCCGGCACGGTTGAGCCGGTCGGCAACCAACGGGGAGAGCGCGCTGTCAACCAGAAACTTCACGGAGCCGTGAGCAATGGGAGTTCGCGTTCGCGAACCGTCTCCGCGGCATAGCGCAGAGCTTCGTGGATGTCCTCAGCTTCGAGGTCAGGATACATCCCGAGAATCTCCGCCTCGCTCAGGCCATCGGCAATCATACCGACAACCGTGGCCACCGGAATCCGCAGGTTCCGGACGCACGGCAACCCACCCATCCGGTTCGGGTCAACGGTTATTCTCGTAAGCTTCATCGTATCTCCAGTGACATCAGTAATTATACTATGCCTCGCCTTCTGCGGAAGTCAAGGTCAAACCCGGGACACTTCCCATATTCAGGCCCCGAATCGCGTCAATGCCCTCGGCCCGGACCAGCGTCTTCCCCCCGACCTCAGGCCGTTTCGCAACCGATGCGTGCTGCGAAAGCAGTTTCCGTGCCCTTGCGCCGGAGGAAACTGCCGGGCAATGCGGGTTCTGTCCCGGCGGGCCAATCGGTTGCGGTCATCGGTAGACCTACTCGACCTTCACGAATCGGACCGGCGTTTCGGTGCCGCCGTTCCGACCGACAACGAAATACACTCCGGCCGGAAGGCCGCGAAGGTCAACCGTCACGCCCCCGTTCCCGACCGGAACCGACACCCGGCGGACTCGCCGCCCGGCCCTGTCGTGAATCTCCAGTTCGGTGCCTGGCACCCGACTCGTCTCTATGGTCACATCGCTACCACAAGGGTTGGGCCGCACCATAACTTGGGCCGGCCGCAACGTCCGGACCAACCGCTCCGGTTCAGCCTGGCCCGACGCTCGGTCGCCGAACCCGAGCACCAGCCCGTTTGCCCCCGCCGACCAGATGCAGGCGCTGTCAAGCATGAAAGCCGCGGTGAGTGTAGAGGTGAATTCACTGCTGTCCGCGCTCCAGTTCTCGCCCCCGTCGGTCGTCCTGATGATACGTGCGCGCCGACCAACCGCGACCCCGTGCTGCGAGCCTGCGAAATGGACCGCTTCCAAGCTGTCAGCGACCGGCAGCAACTGCCAAGTCTGTCCGCCGTCATCGGTACTCAGCAGACCGTCATTGCCGGCGGCCCAGCCGCGGCGGGAATCGATCATGTGAATCCCCCGGGCGAACGGAACCGAAGACTGCTCCAGCCAGCTATCACCGCCGTTGGTCGTCGCCCAGATTGCCCCCCGGCCATCGGTCAGCCAGCCCGAGTCCGGGCTTGCGAAGCACAACCCGCCAACCGGACCTGTGATTACCGGCATCGGAAGCCAGCTCTCCCCGCCGTCGGTCGTCCGAACGGCATTGCCTGGGACGTGGTCTCCCGGATGCCAGCCGTGCAGTGAGTCCAGGAAGAACAGCCGGGAAGCGCCCCAGCGATAGTGAACCGACTCCAGTTGGACCGAGTCTACCGTCTGCCAGGTCTGCCCGCCATCTGTACTTCGTCTGATGCGACGTGCCCCGGTGTAGAAGCGGACCGGGTCAGCCCACCACCAGATGCTGTCCTCGCTGACGAAGAGCAGAGACTCGGACAGCACCGCCAGACCGACACACTTCCGGTCAAACCGGGCGCCGAGCACGGTATCCGCCAGCCAGCTTCGCCCTCCGTCGGTCGTCGCGAGCAGGACCTGTGGCCCGACCGCCCAGCCGTGCGCGGAATCGGCGAACTGCATACCGCTCAGCCCGGTCGTCGTCCCGGCCCGGGCCAGGGACCAGGAACGCCCCGAGTCCGCACTGCTCCAGGCAATGCCGCCGGCCGCGCACACCCCCACC
>DSBX01000239.1 GCA_011049385.1 Caldifarciminota bacterium
GCCTTCAGGATGTAGAAGGGGTCAACCCGGCCGGAGCAGGGCACGCGGATGACCCGGATCGAGGGCGGGTACTGGATGCGCGAGATGCCGGCAAGGTCGGCCCCGGCGTAGGAACACCAGTTGCACAGGAACGCGACGATGCGCGGCTGCCAGTCGGGCGGCACCGGTAGAGTATCACTCATCAGCAGTCACCGTAAGGACAGGGATTATAGCGCCCAGCCCGGGCCTGTCCAAGATAAAACCGGGCTGTTCGTACCCGGCGACAGGCGTGAACCGGCACTCCGATACTGGCACACTCCGTCGCGCCGGGCTATAATCTCTCGTGTTTCGCATCCGCCGTCCCGACGAATACCACGGAGGTTACCTGATGAAACCGCTCGTCATCCTGGTCCTGTTCGTGACCGCGGCCCTGGGCCACATCCCCGGGCCGGAGACCCACGAGGCCAAGTGGCACCTGCCCGGCCTCACCCCGCCCGTCATTGCGGCGGAATCTTCCCACGACTACGATGTCCGCCACTACCGGATAGACCTGGACCTGCCGATGACCGACGGCTCGATGACCGCCTGTTGCGCCATCCGGCTTCGGAGCAACGTTGCCGCGCTCGACAGCGTCTTCCTCAACTTCGTCAACCTCACCTGCGACTCGGTCAAGCTCGGCGACGACCACCTGCGCTTCGTGGACTCCTACCAGTTCCTCAACGTCTTTCCCGACCCGCCGGTCGCGCAGGGCGACTCGGTGACGATTGACATCCACTACCGCCGCAGTGCCGCGACCACCAACCGCGGCTTCTACTGGTACCTCAAGGGGTCGGGCAACAACCGCAACCACACCGTCGCCTACTCGATAACCCAGCCCGAAAACTCGCGCTACTGGTTCCCCTGCTGGGACCAGCCCTGGGACAAGGCCGAGGCCGGCTGTATGGTCAACATCACCGTGCCGGACAGCTTCACCGCCTGCGCCAACGGCCTGCTCGACAGCGTCACCACTTCGGCCGGGAAGAAGACTTTCTGGTGGACTCACCGCTACCCGGTCTCGACCTACCTCATCAACTTCGCGGCCAGCATCTTCAGCCACTGGGTGCAGTATGCCCACATCGGCGGCGGCGATTCGATCCCGGTGGAGAACTTTGTCTGGCCCGAGGACTCGGCCCAGTCGGTAATCGCCTTCGCCAAAGTGCCGGACATGGTGGAGTTCTTCTCACGCGAGGACCGGTTCGGCCGCTACCCGTTCCCGGAGGAGAAGTACGGTCACGTGGCGGTGTTCCCGTTCAGCTTCGGCGGAATGGAACACCAGACGATGACGACGGTGCACCGTTACTGGATACTCTACGTCAGCGAGTCCGGCATCGCCCACGAGCTCGCCCATATGTGGTACGGTGACTACATCACCTGCCAGGACTGGCGCGAAATCTGGCTCAACGAGGGCTCGGCCAGCTATCTTGACCCGCTCTGGTTCCACCACTGCTACGGCCGGCAGAGCTTCGAAGAAGCGATGCAGGACTATGCCACCGCCTACTTTCAGTCCGACGCCCAATTCCGCCGGCCGCTCTACGACCCGGGGTTGAACCGGATGTTCGACTGGGGGCACACCTACTGCAAGGCGGCCTGGGTCAACCATATGACCCGGTACCTGCACGGCGATACCGTCTTCGACAGCCCGGGCACCTGGTTCGAGTCCGAGCGTGCCTGGGCCGACAGCTTCGCCTACGGTACCGGCACGACCCACGAACGCCAGGCGATCCAGGAGCGCTGGCTCGGGGATATGGGCTGGTTCTACGACGAGTGGGTGTTCATGGCCGGCTTCCCCAACTACACCGTCAACTGGTTCCCGCGCGAGACCGCGGACGGCTGGGAAATCGTCATTGACGTCGGCCAGGACAACGGCGCGCAGGCGCCGGACTTCTTCCGCACCCCGGTCGAGGTCCTCGTCAGCCTCGAAGGCGGCGGCGACACGCTCCTCCACTGGGGCATCGAGGCCAACCCCCAGCGCGACGCCTTCCCGCTCCGGGCCCGGCCGGTCGGCATCGTCTTCGACCCGGGCAAGTGGCTTCTGCACAAGGTCAGCATCACCAGTGGCGTGGAGCAGGAACTCTCGCCCGGGGTCGGGGTCGTGCGGCCGGTCCTGCACGCGCCCGCGCCCAACCCGGCCCGGGGCCGGGCCACGGTGCGCTACAGCCTGCCTCACGCGCAGGACGTCGCGCTCACGGTGCGCGACGTCGCGGGCCGGCTGGTCCGTGAGCTTGAGTCCGGACGCCGTGCGGCCGGGCATCACGAGGCGGAAATCCGTGGGCTGGCGGCGGGCGTGTACCTGGTCCGGCTCGAGGCGGGCCCGGTGAGCGAGACCCGCAAGCTCGTCATCCAATAGGGCGGCACCGCCGTCCGGAAGAACAGGCAGGCCGGGGCAACCCGGCCTGCCGTGTTGGACTTGCAGTTGCGGGCTTACTGCACGCGGATGAGTTTCTGCACCGCGGTGAAACCGGGCGCGATCATCCGGACGTAGTAGATGCCCCGAC
>DSBX01000287.1 GCA_011049385.1 Caldifarciminota bacterium
TATCGCTCGTGCCCTTCCTTTCAGCATTGCCCAGTCCTTCGGCGGAATGCCCGCCGACCTCGCGGCCACCCTCAGGGGGTCACCATGTGCTTGGGCTAGAGCTGCCCGGTCAGCCGATGGCGACCGGCGCTTCCGGGTAGCGAATCTGCCTCCGCCCGGCGCGCGCGCGCAGAGCCAGCGCCAGCGTGAGCGGGCCGAGCCGGCCGATGTACATCAACACCGCGACCAGCACCCGGCCGAGCGGGCCGAGGTCGGCGGTGAGCCCGGTCGAGAGGCCGACGGTGCCGAAGGCGGAGACGGTCTCGAAGAGCAGGTTCTCGAAACTGCCGCCCTGGGACATGAGCAGGAGCGAGAAGAACACCACGACGATGCCGGCCGAGATGGCGGCGATGGCGGTGGCGCGGAAGATGGTCTCCAGCGGTATCAGCCGGCGCCTGACGACGAGTTGCTCCCGGCCCCGCAGGCGGCTCCAGGCCGCCAGCATCAGTATCGCCAGCGTCGTCACCTTGATGCCGCCGCCGGTGCCGCCGGGCGAGGCGCCGACGAACATCAGCACGATGCAGGTAAAGAGCGTCACCGGCCGGAGCGCGGCGAAGGAGACGGTGTTGAAACCGGCGGTGCGCGTCGTCACCGACTGGAAGAGCGCGGCGATGAGCCTGCCGCCGAGCGGCAGGCGGGCGAGTGCGTTGTCGTATTCGAAGAAGAAGAAGACCAGCGCGCCGAGGACGAGAAGCAGGCCGGAGGTCCAGAGCACGAGCCGGGAGTGGAGCGTCAGCCGCCGGAGCGCAGCGACCGGCCCGGCGCGGAGCGTGCGCCGGTTGAGGAGTTCGTGGACGACGACGAAGCCGAACCCGCCGGTGACGATGAGCCCGGCGACGACGATGTTGACCGCCGGGTCCGCGGCGTAGGCGCTGAACGAATCCGAGAACGTCGAGAAGCCGGCGTTGCAGAAGGCGGAAACCGAGTGGAAGGCCGCGTGGTAGAGCGCCTCGCCCGCGTGCCGGAAGTCGGGCAGGAACCGGGCGAAGAGCAGGAGCGTGCCGAGCGCCTCGGCCGCAAAGGTGAAGATGACGACGTAGCGGACTGTGCCGACGATATCCACCGGCCGGGTGTCTTCGACCAGCTCGCTGACCGCCTTGCGCCGGGCCGCGCCGAGGCGGCGGCCGAGCATCGCCGCGACGCCGGCGGCGAAGGTCATGATGCCGAGGCCGCCGAGCTGGATGAGAACGAGGATGGTGAGCTGGCCGAAGCGCGAGAAGAAGACCGGCGTGTCGCGGACGATGAGGCCGGTGACGCAGACCGCCGAGGTGGCGGTGAAGAAGGCGTCCACCAGCGGCGTGCCCAGGCCGTCGGCGGTCGCGGCCGGGAAGGTGAGCAGGACCGTGCCCGCGATGATGAGCCCGACGAAGCTGAGCGCGGCGACCTGGACCGGGTACAGGCGCAGGCGTTCGAGCAGGCCGGCCAGCCGGCGCGAGCGGGTGAAGAACTGCCCGACGATGACGAACTGGCGGATGGCGACGATGGAAAGCCCGCTGGGGATGAGCACGAATGAGATGATGAGCGGGATGAAGACCGCGAGGTCGAGCCAGCGTTGCCGGAAGTGACGCCAGCGCGAGACGGCGAGGACGTAACCGATGACGATGTCGGCCGCGAAGAGTGCGAGCACGAGCCAGTCGAGGACCCGTATCGTCCATACCCCCCAGGCCGGCAGGCGCAGGCGCAGGCCGGCTTCGATGAGGATGGTCGCCAGCGAAACCAGCACCGCGCCCGCGACGATGAGCCGGAAGGTCGCGATCCAGGCCGGCAGTCTGCGCTCGGTCCGGAGGACGCGGAAGTAGCGGAAGAGCGGCATCAGCGCTTCCCGGGCCGGGCGAAGCGCCCGACGTGGCTCCACTTTTCCAGCAGGCGGGCGATGCGCCGCTGGTTGAGGAAATAGAGCAGGGCCGCGAGCGCGGCCACCGCGGCGAGGATGCCCCACTGCACCGGGCCGAAGCGGGTCGCGCCGCTGCCCAGCCCGCATTCGATCAGGCTCGAGGGCAGGCGGCCCAGGAACACCAGCGCGAGGAAGACCGGCAGGGGCAGGGGCGTGAGCCCGGCCAGGTAGTAGGCGAGGTCGCCGACCGGGTTCGGGACCAGAATCAGCAGGAAGAGGTAGAAGGTGCCGCGCCGGACTATCTGCCGGTCCAGCGCGTCGAGCCGCTCCGGCGGCACGAGGTAGCGCAGGAGCCTTCGGCCGAGCAGGCGGGCGAGCGTAAAGCTGATGGTCGAGCCGAGCATCACCCCGAGCAGGAGCCAGAGCACGCCCGGCCAGAGCCCGAGCGCGTAGCCGACCACGAAGGAGACAACGTGCCCGGGCAGGGGCGCGACGACAATCTGCAGGACCTGGAAGGCGACGATGCCGAGCCCGGCCCACGGGCCCCAGCCGGTGACCAGCGCGCGCAGTTCCTCGGGCCGGCGGAACAGGTTCAGGAGCTGGCGCCCGTAGAGCAGGAGCAGGACAAAGA
>DSBX01000262.1 GCA_011049385.1 Caldifarciminota bacterium
CCCGCCCCACGATTCGGGGTTACCGGAATCGGGCGTGAAGACCACCCGCAGGAAGTCCTGCGTCTCCCGGCCCTCCTCACCGATACCCGGGCCGAAAACGCTGTCCTTGCGGATGCGCTGGGTGTCACTCCAGGGCGACCACCACCACAACCGCCGTCGGACGAAGTCGGACGTATCCTTGCCCACCGGCACCGACGCGTGCGACCACAGCCGGGCGTTGACGGTCATGTCGCGGGTAATCGTTGTGCTCTCGAAGTCATCCAGCCAGGCCGCACCGCGCGTGTTCGGGTCCGGGAGCGACACCGCGCCTTCGGCCCGCACCGAGAACGACGACGGTGCCTGGGCGCGGAGCAAGGGCAGTCGGTCGAGCATTGCGGTCAGGTCGTTGCTCTGCGCCGACCATGACGCGTCGGTTGCGGCGATGGTTCTGTTGAAAGGTTCAGACCCGAGCGCGGGCTTGTCCTCAGGCGTGCCCTCGGCGCGGAAGAAGGTGCTCGCGCCGACCTTGCCGTTGCCGGCGAACTTCCACTCGGCGCGCGTACCGACCAGCGACTTCTGGGCAATCGAAAACAGCGGCCGGTACTCGTAGGTCACCCGGATCTCGGCATCGGGCGGCAGTTCGCGCCGGAAGGAAAGCAACCCGGTCGAGTAGTTGATCTCGTAATCCACGTCGCGCGACCAGAGCACGCCGTTCACGTAAACCCGCTCCGACTCGGTCTCGATGTCAACCTGGCCGAGGTAGTACGACTCGGTCGCACTCGTGTACTCGACGACGAGATAGTAGAGCATCCCCTCGTCCGGCTCAAGCGGGTGCTTGCGGTAGAGCACCGTGTCCCGCACCGACAGCACCGAATCGGCGTAGGGTTCGCGGCCGGGAAAGCGTATCAGCCCGGTCCGCCGGTCGAACTGCGGATACTGAATCCGGCCGTCGTTCTCCGGGTCGAGCCCGAGCAGTTCGAGGAACTTGCGCCGCTGGGGGTCGGCGTCGTCGTAATCAATTGCCTGGTTCTCACCCGGCAGTCGGCGGTACAATCCGACGCTGGTCAACTGGACTTCCTGCTGGGGTATCTGGTAGACGTTGCGCATCATCGCCTGCCAGGTCGCCGACCGAACATCCGGCACCTCGGATTTGAGCATCATCATCACCAGCGAATCGTTGTGCTGGCCACCACCGATGGTGTCGTCGCCGAAGACGACCACGCCGACCACGGCCTGGTCGTACACCGCTCGCGCGAATTCGATGATGTTGCCGGGATGGATGAAGAAGTCACTGCCCGCGGTCAGCAAATCGAAGTCACCGCCGGCCCGGTCGTAGGTCCAGTACTCCGGGACCGAGTCCGGGTGCCCGGGGAAGACGGTGGCGATGCCCCTGATCGTCGCCTCGTTGTTGGCGGGATTCTTGTCGTCAACGTAGACCCGGATGCTGCGGACATCGCCCGCATCCGGGTAGCTGAAGAAGCGATTGCGCACGAAGGCCCTCGCGTAGATCGTGTCCACCGTCACCCGGCGGCGGCCGGTGAAACTCTGGGTCAGGCCCTGCGACTCCTCTCGCGAAGCGACCGCGTAGAGGTCCACGCCGGCCAGTTTGCCCCGGGCCGAGACGCCGAACAACCCCTTCATCGCGGGCAGGTCGCCGGTGAACTGGGTTCCGGGTATCGAAAGTCGGGTATCGCCGACCTCGACCTCCTGGATGACATCGTCCTCAAGACCCTCGTAACTGAGCTTGATCTTGTTCTTGCCTTCCTGCCGTTCCGAATCGTGGTCAATGTTGACCTTGGTTCGCTCGCCGATGGTCCCGGTGACCCGCACCGCCAGTTGCTGTTCCATCTTCAACTCGGGCAGGGTGCGCTGTCCTGGCGCTCGGGGCACGCCCTTTACTTCGACGTTGGTCTGGCGGCCGCCGAGCGTGATGCGGTCGTGACCGCTGATGTCAATCCGACTGCCCTCACCGAAGACCGGCAGTTTCGGCAGTTCGATATCGGGAATCAAACCGGTGACGTCACTGCGCAGTTCTCGCTGTTCACGAGCACGCTTCGCCTCGGCCTGCCAGCTTCCAAGCATGGCCTGCTTGAGTTGGAGATCCAGAAACTCGTCCAGCGAGAGCACGCCGTCAATGCCGAGAAACTGCTCGCCGCGCCACAGTTCGAGATAAACCACCTCACGGTCGTAGTCCACCCGCGGACGCATGACCGTCGTATCGCTGATACTGAAAGCACCGGCCGCGGCGACCAGCGACAGCAGGACCAGGAGCACCCGCAACACTATTCCGCGGCTCCCGGGTCTTCCGTCCTCGACACTGAAACCGACAGCCCGCGGTCCGCCACCGCGGCCCTGAGTCTTGCGACCAGCGGCGCACCGGCAAGACCTTCCCGCTCGAGCAGGCGACGCCGCGGTGCCTGTTCGACGAACCGGTCCGCGATTCCAAGCCGACGCAAGCGCACGCCGTCGGCCCCGAGCCGCTCAAGC
>DSBX01000303.1 GCA_011049385.1 Caldifarciminota bacterium
CTTTCTGCCCGAACTGCTGGTGGCCGAAGATGCCGCCGAACTCGCGGCACTGTTCGACACCGAGCCGCTCGAGGACGAAGACGGCGTGGCGCTGGTGGACGAGAACCGGCTCGGCACCTACGTCCGTTTCGCCCGGCCTCTGCCTGCCGCCGAGTACCGCAGGCTTCACGCCGGGTCCGACGACCGGCCCGCACCGGTCGAGGCCCCGGACGGTCGGCTGTTCTTCAACGTCACCCGGCACGACGCCGCGGCGGCCGAGTTCGAGGAAATCGCCCGTCGGTTCTCGACTTCGGCCAGCCGCCACTCGGGCGGTGACCTCTACTGGTTCGACCGCGACGACCCGGCCAAGGACAAGCAGGTGATTGACGCCGCCTTCCGCCTGAACAAGGGCGCAATCTCGCCGGTGGTCAAGGTCAATGACTCGACCTGGACCTTCATCAAGGTCGAGGACAAGCAGGCGGCGTATGTCCGGCCCCTCGAAGAGGTGTCGCCGAAGATAGAAGCGGGCATTCGCAGTCGCAAGGCCGAGGAGATGCGAAGTCAGCTCCTTGGTGACCTGCGCGCCGCGGCCGAAATCAAAGTCGAGATGACGCCCGAGGACTTCATCTTCGAGGCCTTCGAGGAGGACCCGCCCGCGCCGGAAGACGTGCCGGCAGGAGCGGTTGAAGAGAACTAGGCCGGACTCCACACCCGGCCATGGACTGTAACAGCGCGGCGCCGACCCCGCCCAGGTCGGCGTTGCGCCAGCTTCGCAAGGACCCGGTGCTCGGCCGCTGGGTGATAATCTCGGCCGAGCGGGCCAAGCGGCCTTCGGACTTCGCGCCATCGCCGGAACCCGGGCCCGGCGGCAAGAGCTGTCCCTTCTGCCCGGGCAACGAGGCGATGACCCCGCCCGAGGTGATGCGCATCCCTTCGCAGGGCCGCTGGCAGGTGCGTGTCGTCCCCAACCGCTTCCCGGCGCTCGTGACCGAAGGCGAGCCGGAACGACAGGGTTGCGGCATCTACGACCGCATGAACGGGATCGGCGCGCACGAGGTCATCATCGAAACCCCGGACCACGCCCGCCGCCTCACCGACCTCGAACCCGGGGAAATCGAAGCGGTCCTGCACTCCTTTCGCGAACGCGCGCTGGACCTGCACCGGGACCCGCGCATCCGCTATATCATGGTCTTCAAGAACGAAGGCGCGTCTGCCGGGGCCTCGCTCGCCCACAGCCATTCCCAGCTCATCGCCACGCCCATCATCCCGGTACTGGTCAAGGAGGAACTGGCCGGCGCGCGGCGCTACTTCGACTTCCGCGGCCGGTGCATCTACTGCGATATGGTCCGCCAGGAACTCGAAGAATCCTCGCGGCTGGTCGCGACCGGCGACCGCTTCGTCGCCTTCGTCCCCTTCGCCCCGCGCTTTCCCTTCGAGACCTGGCTCGTCGCCCGCGACCACTTCGCGACCTGGCAGTCGCTGGACGACAGCCGGCTGGCGGACCTCGCCCGCATCCTCAAGGAAGTGCTGGAACGTCTCGGCCGCGCGCTCGGCCGGCCGGACTACAACTTCGTCCTCCACACCGCTCCCAGCGGCGCGGGTGAGAGCGAACACTACCACTTCCACCTTGAGCTCCTGCCCAAGCTCAGCAGGATTGCCGGCTTCGAAGTCGGCACCGGGTTCTACATCAACCCGGTCGCGCCCGAAGATTCGGCCCGCTACCTCCGGGAGGCCTGATGACCATCGTTCACGTTGCGTCCGAAGTCGCCCCCTTCTCCAAGACCGGCGGTCTCGCCGACGTCGCCGGCTCGCTGCCGCCCGCGCTGGTCGCGGCCGGGGCCGATGTCAACGTCGTTTCGCCCTGCTACCCGTCGGTCCGCCGGCCCGGCTTCGAGCTCGCGACCGCGGCCCGCTTCGACGTGGCGGTCGCCGGCGCCCGGTGGCCGGTCACCCTGCTCGAAACCCGGCACGAGGGCGTGCGCCACCTCTTCGTGGACTGCCCGGAACTCTACGACCGTCCCGGCATCTACGGTGACGAGAACGGCGACTACCCGGACAACGCCGAACGCTTCCTGCTCCTGTGCCGGGCCGCAGTCGCCGGCCTCAAAGAACTGGACATCGTGCCCGCGGTCATCCATTGCCACGACTGGCAGACCGGGCTCCTGTTGCTCATCGTCGCGGCCGAGTCACCCCGGCCCGCCACCGTCTTCACCATTCACAACCTCGGCTACCAGGGCCTGTTTCCGGCCGACACCCTCACCCGGCTCGGCGTCGCCGACCGACCATTGCCCGACCTCGACCACTTCGGCCGGGTCAGCTTCCTCAAGGCCGGGCTGGTCCACGGCGACCGTCTGACAACGGTCAGCCCGACCTACGCCCGGGAAATCCAGGAACCGGAACTCGGCTTCGGAATGGACGGCGTGCTCCGCGCGCGCCGCGCGGTTCTGGCCGGCCTGCTCAACGGCCTCGACACCGGCTACTGGAA
>DSBX01000087.1 GCA_011049385.1 Caldifarciminota bacterium
CGCGATGGTTGAAAGGAAGGGGAGCGGTGGGGCCCGGCACGATGGCGTTGGGGAGGCATTGGATCCGCAACGATGGGGGCATTGCGGAGAGCCTGTTCAGAGGAGGTTGAGATGCTCTCGACCATTCGTACCGCCCGCTCCCCCGAATTACCCTCAAATAAAGACGACCAATTATAGCCCCCCCGACGCACTTGTAAAGAAAAAAATGCGCCCCCGCATCCGGACTTGCAAACGGCCCGGGAAAGCTGTATAACAATGACGGTGTCAAGAAATCCGGGCGGCCTCGATACCGCGGCCTCTCGGCCGCGAACGCCCGGCAGGACAGGTGTTCCGCAAAGCGGTCCGCGACAGCGGGCCGGCACAGAAGGAGGAAGCGTGAAGAGACTGCTGGTTCTGGTGATGATTGCGGGCCTGGCGGCATCGGCCGCGGCCTGGCCCGGGTTCACCGGCGGCCGCGGGCTGTTCCGGGTCCAGGACGCGCGTTCGGAAGGCAACTGGCACGGCTCGCTGATGTTGCACGGCATCCACGGCTCGTACGCCTACGAACAGGTCTACCGACCGTGGGAAATCGGCATGCTCGAGGGTACCACCTTCCGCACCAGCGAGTTTCTGGGTGCGGTCGGCCTTTCCCCCAACCGGTGGTTCGAGCTGTTCTGCTGGAGCGGCGGCGTGATGGAGTCCTTCCGGTACGCGGCGGACGCCGACTCCTTCAACTACGGCTACCACAACCTCGCGCCCGGCGCCAAGCTCTCCCTGCCGATCCTGCCCGTCGTCAAGCTCGGCGCGCTCGGCACCTACAGTATGTACCCCAACTTCGACGACACCCGCGGCGGCTGGTCGGTGGACTCATCCGGCACCGGTCGCTTCGGCCTGCCCTTCGTCAACGGCCTGACCTGGACCGGGCTTGCCACCTTCGCCTTCTCCGAGCTCGTCGGCTGGGCGCCGGCACTGCACCTCAACTACGGCCAGGCCTACGACAGCTACCTCCGGGGCGAGACCGAAGTCAACACCACCTACACCACCCTCGCCGGCGCGCTCGAATTCGCGATTGATAAGCTCGACCTGTTCGCCGAGTTCACCTCGATCCAGCCCGGCGGCGCCGGGCCGCTCGATGAAGCGGGTAAGGTCTTCGTCACGCCCGGCCTGAGAATCGGCTACTTAAAGCCGCTCGTCCTCGCCGGCGGCGTCTCCTTCGGCCTGACCGAAAACGTCCCCGACCTCGAAATCATCGCCGGCCTCGGCCTGTCCGGCCGCGTCTTCACCCCGCGCAAGCCCACCACCGGCACGATCGCCGGCCGGGTGCTCGACGCGGCCACCGGCAACCCGCTCGCCGCGACGGTCTCCTTCCCCGGCGAAGAGAAGCCCGACCCGCTCACCAGCGACGCCGACAAGGGCACCTTCCGGGCCCGCGGCGTCCGGGCCGGAACGGTCACGGTCCGGGCCGAAGCGGCCGGCTACCTCCCGGCCGAGACGCCGGTCGCGGTCATCGCCGGCAAGACCGCCCAGGCCGAACTCAAACTGCGCCCTAAGCCCACCGCGGGCGGTATCGCCGGCCTCATCACCGACGCCGCAACCGGCGACCCGGTCAAAGCCCGGGTCGAATTCCCGGGCTCGCGGCTGGCCGGGGTTGACGCGGCCGAAGACGGATTCAAACTGGCGGACGTGCCCGCGGGCGAGTACCGGGTCGAAGTCTCGGCCGAAGGCTACCTGACCGCCTCGGCCCCGCTCACCGTCCGGCCCGAAGCGGAAACCCGGGCCGACTTCCAGCTGGTCCGCAAGGACGTCACCATCCCGCTCAAGGTTTTCTTCGACTTCGACCAGGCCACGCTCAAGCCCGAGTCGAAGCCGGCGCTCGAGGGCGCGGCCAAGATAATGCGCAAAAATCCGGGCATCCGGGTCGAGATCCAGGGCCACACCGACAACCTCGGCAGTGCGGACTACAACCGCCGACTCTCGATGCGCCGCGCGCAGGCGGTGGTGGACTACCTGGTCAGCAACCTCGGTATCAACATCGCCCGGCTCCAGGCTCGCGGCTTCGGGTTCGACCGACCGATAGCCGGCAACGAAACCGAAGAAGGACAGGCCCAGAACCGTCGGGTCGAGTTCATCGTCCTCGACTGAACGGGTTCGTAAGACACAAGGGCGGGCGCAGAGCGCCCGCCCTCGCCTTACCGCCCCAATTCCGATATTGACTGGCGGTGCTGGTCGGGTCGGACGTTTCGTGGTCCCAGGTAGCAAGCAGTGACGGTCTTCGGGGCTATGTGGCGCGACACAGCCCTTCGGCAACGCTCCTCGAAAGGCCCTTGTGCACGACTGAGGTGATCCGGAGCCTCCGGTGGAATCGTCCTGTCCTTCCCAGACTTCACCCCCGGCTACCCGGTCGCGCCTAACCCGGTGCCGGGAACGGTTCGATCTGCCGGCGAACGGCCCGGAAC
>DSBX01000167.1 GCA_011049385.1 Caldifarciminota bacterium
CGGGCATCATCTGTTGTCCGACAGAAGACAGTCAACTATCAACATGAAGATAGATTCCTGGCCGAGCAAAGTGGCCCATCGCCTACGCGGAACGGCGTACTGTCTCATCACGCTCAACCGCAGGGCGTGCACCGGCCTGTCCGACCACCTGCCACACGCACGGTTCAACATTAACGAAGCGTACCGGCGCGAGGTGGCGCGGCGGCTCGGGATGCTCAACCCCGATGCGGTCGTCGCCGATGTCGGTGGTGGCCGGAGTTGCTGCTTCGCGCGCCACCGGCCGCCGGGAGTGTGGCTGGTAGCGATTGATGTGTCGGCCGAAGAGCTGGCGCTCAACCGGGACGTGGATGAGACCCGGGTCGGGGACTGCTCCCGCCACCTTCCGATGGCCGACGGTGAGGCCGACATGCTCGTATCGCATTCGGCAATCGAGCATTTCGATGATGTGTCCGGCTTCGTTGCCGAAGCCCGCCGGGTGCTGAAACCGGGCGGGTGGTTCATCAACACCTTTCCCTGTCGGTTCGCGCCATTCGCGCTCATCAACCAACTCCTGCCGCCTCAGTTGTCGCGGTTCGTCTTGCGTTCCGTGTTCCCGGGCTCGGAGGGAGTTCTCGGTTACCGGGCCTTCTACGACCGTTGCTACCCTTCGGGGTTCTTCCCACTGTTGAGACGCAACAGCCTGATGGTTGAAGGTGTGATGGTGAGCTATTCGCAGTCAGGCTACTTCGACTTCTTCCTGCCGTTGTACGTCGCAAGCCTGGGGTACGAGCTGATCGTCTGGTGCGCAGACGCACGCGAACTGGCGGCCTACCTGCTGGTTTCGGCCCGGCGGGTCGGGCGCTAGCGTGTGCGGCCCGGGCCGCCCAGCTTCAGGCCGACGAGGTCCACGACCTCGAACAGGAAACCGGACAGCGCGCCCAGCCGCAGGCCGGCAATCGCCGGGTTCAGGATGACGCCGGTGTGAAGCGGCCGTCCGCGGAGCAGGAGCACGGCGACCGAACCGGCCGCGTAGACGGTGGCCAGCAGTGCGCCCATGAACACGAACTTGCCGAGAAAGAAACGGCGCAGGACGCGGAAGAGCAATGCCGCACCGAGATAGGCGCCACCCGCGAAAGCGGCCCAGATTGCCGCCTCGGCCAGCGAGCGTCCGTCCCACGAATTACTGAGCAGGATGTTGCCGGCCAGCAGGGTGAGTATCATCACCAGCGCGAGCAGGAGGCCACGAGTGCGGACCGCGACGTAGATGAGCGCGCCTGAAAACCCGACCGCGAGGTAGCGGAGCAGAAATGCGGGCTGGGCGAAGATGATGCCGCCCAGCGTTAGCCAGCCGGCGACCGTCGCGGCCGCAAGGCCGGCCGCGAGGTAGGCCAGGAACAGGACGGTATCATGGAAGGCCGAGACTCCGCTCCTGCTCTCATCCGGACACATCTGCCAATGATGCCCGCACCGTGCCGGCAGTCAAGTTCGGCCCGCAACCGGTCATCCTCCCGGTGTTCCGCGACCCCGAAAACCGCATCTCTTCCGCCTTTCCCGGGTCTAAAGAGACGAAAGCTATGAACATGAATCGTCTGACCGAAAAGGCGCAGGAAGCACTGACGCAGGCGCAGGCCGCCGCATCGCGCTACGAACACTCCGAACTGGACGCCGAGCACATCCTGCTCGCGTTGCTGGAACAGGAGCAGGGTCTGGTGCCGCAGGTGCTGGCCAAGGCCGGGTTGGAGCCGGCCCAGGTGCTCCAGCACATCCAGGCGTCGCTGCGGGACCGGCCGAAGGTGTCGGGCGGGACGCAGTTGTCGCTTTCCGGCCGGGCAAGCCGCGCGCTCGCATCGGCCGAACGCGAGGCGAAGCGGTTCAAGGATGAGTACGTCTCGACCGAGCACCTGTTGCTCGGCATCCTTGACCTTGCCGACGGCGACACGGCCCGGGTCTTCGCGACCTTCGGACTGGACCGCCAGAAGGTCCTCTCCGTCCTGCGCGAACTGCGCGGCAGTCAGCGGGTGACCGACCAGTCGCCCGAGGGACAGTACCAGCCGCTGGAGAAGTACGGCCGCGACATAACCGCGCTGGCGAAAGAGGGCAAGCTCGACCCGGTCATCGGACGGGACGAGGAAATCCGCCGGGTCATCCAGGTGCTCTCGCGCCGGACCAAGAACAACCCGGTGCTCATCGGCGAGGCCGGGGTCGGCAAGACCGCCATCGTCGAGGGCCTGGCCCAGCGGGTCATCCGCGGCGACGTGCCCGAGTCGCTCAAGGACCGCCGCATCATCGCGCTCGACATGGGCGCGCTCATCGCCGGGGCGAAGTACCGGGGCGAGTTCGAGAACCGGCTCAAGGCGGTCTTAAAGGAAGTCGCCGCTTCCGAGGGCGGCATCATCCTCTTCATTGACGAGATGCACACCGTCGTCGGCGCGGGCAAGGCC
>DSBX01000323.1 GCA_011049385.1 Caldifarciminota bacterium
CCGCCCGTCCCGGTCGGCATAGTCGTCGGCTACGGCGACCTGCCCGCGGCCCTGCGCGACGCCGCGCTCTCGATCGTCAACGAACCCGAAGCGCTCGAGGCGGTATCCAGCGTCTCCCGCCGGGCCGAGGGGCTCGACGCCAGGCTTGACGCGGCGGTCGCCCGCCACGCGGAGAACCCGGTCCTGCTGTTCGTTGACCTGTTCGGTTCGAGCTGTGCCCACGGCGGCGCCGGCTTCCGCAACCGCCACCCGGACACCGCGGTGCTCTGCGGGGTGAACCTGCCGATGCTGGTCCGGTTCCTCCATTACCGGCGGAAGCTCGGCTACGCCGAGCTGGTCGAGTTCCTGCGCCGCAGCGGCCAGGAAGGAATCCGGGAAGCCTAGAGGTACTTGGTCAGCGCCCGGCGCCAGGCCGCCTCGGCCTCGCCCAGTTCCAGGTTGACCACTTCGTCGCCGTTGAGCCCGAACACGACCAGCCGGCCTGCCTCCGTTGTCCGGCCGACCGGCGCGCAGGGCAAGCCGCGCAAGTGCCGTTCGAAGGCGGCGCGCCGGTTTGTCGCCACTTCGCACAGGAACCGGGTGTTGGACTCGCTGAAGAGCAGGTAATCGTCGCGCTCGAACCGCGCCGCGCCCGGCGCTTTCGCCAGCCGCACCTCACAGCCGACCCGCCCGGCAAAGGCCATTTCGGCCAGCGCGACGCCGAGCCCGCCCTCGGACAGGTCGTGACAGGCACGCACCAGCCCCTCCCGGATCAAGCGCCCCAGCGCCTTCATCAGCCGTCGCCCCCGGGCCGCGTCCACTTTCGGCACCTCCCGGCCCAGGCCCTGGTTGATGCGGCAGTACTCACTACCGCCCAGTTCTTCCCGGGTCTCGCCGACGAGGTAGATGACCGAACCCGGGGCCTTGAAGTCCGGCGTGACCGTGCGCCGCCCGTCCTCGATGACGCTCACCGCGGACACCAGCAGGGTCGGCGGAATCGGCAGGGAGTCGCCGGCCCGGGTGCGGAACTCGTTGTAGAGCGAATCCTTGCCCGAGATGAAGGGGGTCCGGTAGCCGAGGCCGATGTCGTAACAGGCCTGCGCGGCCCGCACCAGCCCGGCGAGCTGGTCCGGTCGGTCCGGGTTGCCCCAGCAGAAGTTGTCGAGCAGGGCCGCGCGCTCGATGTCGCCGCCGGCCGCGACACAGTTGCGCAGGGCCTCGTCAATCGCCGACGCCGCCATCCAGTACGGGTCCACCAGTCCCTGGCGCGGCCGCAGTCCGCAGGCAACCACCACCGCCCGGTGCGAGCCGGGCCGGGGCGCAATCACGCAGGCATCGGTCGGGCCGTTCGCCCGCGCGCCGCAGAACGGCTTCATCACGCTCGTGCCCTGGACCTCGTGGTCGTACTGACGCACGACCCATTCCTTGCTCGCGATGTTCGGCGCCTGGAGCAATTGCAGGAGCACCCGGGTCAGGTCGCGCCGCACCGGGATGGCCGGGTCCGGCACCTCGCGCCTCTGCCAGCGTGCGACCTTACGGGTCGTACTCCAGCCGTCGTGCAGGAAGCGCATCTCCAGGTCCGCGACCTCGTGCCCGCGCCAGCAAAGCACCAGCCGGCGACTGCCGGTCGTGCGGCCGATGACCGTCGCCTCGACGTCGTGCGCCGCGGCCAGCGCAAGGAGCTTGCGCACCTTCGCCGGTGAAGAGAAGACGACCATCCGTTCCTGGGCCTCGGAAATCCAGACCTCGGCCGGGGTCAGCCCCTCGTACTTGAGCGGGACCTTGTCCAGCCAGACCTCGCATCCGGTCTTCCGCGCCAGCTCGCCGACCGCACTCGACAGCCCGCCGCCGCCGCAGTCGGTAATCGCGTCCACCAGGTCGAGGTCACGCGCCGCGAGCAGAACGTCGGCGACCTTCTTCTCCTCAATCGGGTTGCCGATCTGCACCGCCCCGCCCGAGAACTCCTGCGACGAGCCGTCGAGTTCGAGCGAGGCGAAGGTCACGCCGTGGATGCCGTCGCGGCCGGTCCGCCCGCCGAGCAGGACTATCTCCTGGCCCTTGCGCACGCGCTTGGTGAGCCGATTGCGGGGGATGATGCCCAGCGTGCCGCAGAACACCAGCGGGTTGCCCATGAACCCCTCGTCGAAGTAGACCGCGCCGTTCGCGGTCGGGATGCCCATCCGGTTGCCGTAGTCGCGCACGCCCCGGACCACGCCCCGCATCACCTGGCGGGGGTGAAGCGCACCCTCGGGTACGTCGCGGGACCTGGTCGAGACCGGCGCGAAGCAGAACACGTCGGTGTTCAGCACCGGCCGCGCGCCCTGGCCGGTGCCGAGACAGTCGCGGATGACGCCGCCGGTACCGGTCGCCGCGCCACCGTAGGGTTCGAGCGCGGAAGGATGATTGTGGGTTTCGACCTTGAAAG
>DSBX01000266.1 GCA_011049385.1 Caldifarciminota bacterium
GCGACATCCTGCTCTTCAAGCCGACCCTTGAGCCCACGCACGAACCGGCCGACGACCCTGTAGTTGACGTCCGCGTCGAGCAAGGTGGTGCGGATCTCGCGGAGCGCGTCGGCGACCTCTTTGTCCGAAAGCGTGCCGTGGCCGAGGAGCCGGCGCTGGAGCTTGACGAACTTGTCGGTGAGAGCGTCGAACATGATCGGGTGTCAGGGCTCCAGCGGTCCAGGGGTCAGGGGCGGGGACTTAAGGGACGCGATGGTGCGGGCGTAGTCTCCGCTCCGGAACAGCGCGGAGCCGGCGATGAGGATGTCGGCGCCGGCTTCGGCGAGGAGCCCGGCGTTTTCGGGTTTCACCCCGCCATCCACCGAGATGGTGGCCCGGGAGCCGCACCCGGCGATGAGCCGCTCAAGCTCGCGGATGCGGTCCAGGGATTCGGGGATGAACTGCTGGCCGCCCCGGCCCGGGAAGACGCTCATTACCAGCACATCGTCGAGCTCGGGGAGCCAGGGTTTGAGTGCGGCGATCGGCGTGTCCGGGTTGAGGGAGATGCCGGGTTTGACGCCGCCGGCCCGGATCTGCTCGATGCACCGGCCCGGGTCCTCCGTCGTCTCGATGTGGAAGACGACGACTTCGGAGAAGGGCAGGTATTCGTCAATCTGTTTCTCGGGTTCGATGACCATCAAGTGGCTGTGGAGCGGGAGCTTCGCGGCCCGCGCGACCGCGGCCCCGAGGGGCCGGCCGAAGCTGATGCCGCGCACGAACCGGCCGTCCATCACGTCGAGGTGGATGCAGTCCGCGCCCGCGGCCTCGACCGCCCGGATTTCCTCACCCAGGTGCAGGAAGTCGCAGTCGAGAATCGAAGCGGAGACCTTCATTGTTCGTCCGGTGCGGGTTCGACCGGTGAGGCGACGATGAGCGCGACGGTGTCACCGTCCGCGACCGGCGTGCCCTCCTCCGGGTATTGGAACATCACCATCCCGACCGGTTCGTCCGAGGGCGCGTCGCGCACCGGCGTGAGGATGAGGCCCTGGCTGGCGACGATGCCGGACGCGGTTTCGATGTTCATGCCGGTGAGGTTGGGCATCGGGAACTTGCCTGCGGGCGCCGAGACCGCGATGATGATGGTGGCGTTGCGGTCGAGTTCGGTGCCGGGCATGGGCCGGACCGCGATGATGAGTCCGGGCACGAAGTCCGGGGTGCGGAGCGATTCGACCTCGCCCACGCGCAGGCCCGCGGCGGTGACCGCGGCGATGGCTTCTTCGAGGCGGAGGCCGCCGAGGTCCGGCACCAGTACCCGGTCCGAGCCGCGACTGACGTCGAGCGCGACTGTGCGCCCGGCCTTGACCTTGCGGCCCGGGGGCGGGAACTGGGTGACGACGCGGCCGGGCGGCTGGAGCGTGTCGGCGACGACCCGGACTTCACCGAGTTTGAGGTTGAAACGGGCGAGGACCTTCTCCGCTTCTTCGCGGGCGAGGCCGGTGACGTCGGGCGTGTCTATCTCCCGGCCGAGCCGCGTGTAGAGCGGCATCACGACCCAGTTGAGGATGGCGATGAGCAGGAGGATTGCGGCCGGGATGCCGACCAGGAGCGCAAAGAGCTTGCCGGTGCGGCGGCCGCGGGGACGGGGCTTGCGGCGCTGGGCCATATCAGGTCAACCTTTCTCCCGGGACGAGCCGGGCGCCGTTGCGGAAATCGCGGCCGGGCTGGAGCCGGCCTCCCTCGGGCCGGAGTTCAATGAGTTCGAGCGCGCCGTCGCCGGTGCGGACAGCGAGGCCGGGCCGGTCGAGCAGGAAGGTGCCGGCCGGGGTGTCATCGGCCGGGGCGTCCGGGACGATGCGCGAGCGCAGGATGAGCAGGCGGCGGCCGCGGAAGCCGGCGACCGCGCCGGGATGGGGTGAGAGCGCGCGGACGTGGTCGTGCAGTTGCCGGGCCGGGCGGGACCAGTCGAGCCGGCGGTCCTCGGTGCGGATGCGCGGGGCCGGGCAGGCCCGGGACGGGTTCTGGGGCAGGCCCGCGACCTCTTCGCGGGTGAGCCGGTCAATGGTGTCGAGCAGGAGCCGTGCGCCCGCTTCCGCGAGCCGGGCCGCGAGTTCGCCGAAGGTTTCTTCCGGGCCGACCGGGTGCGCTTCCCGGGCGAGGATGTCGCCCGCGTCCACTCGTTCGTTCATCCTGATGATGGTGACGCCGGTCTCGTCGGCCCCGGCCATGAGCGCGCGCTGAATCGGGGCCGCGCCGCGCCAGCAGGGGAGAAGCGAGGGGTGGAGGTTGATGAAGCCCCGGGCCGGGACCGCGAGCAGGGGCGGTCGCAGGATACTGCCGTGGGCGACGAGCACGCCGAGTTCGGGTTTGAGTTCCGCGAGCCGGGCGACGAAGGCCGGGTCGTTGCAGTCGGGCGGGTCGAGCAC
>DSBX01000372.1 GCA_011049385.1 Caldifarciminota bacterium
CCGTAGCCGTCCCGGGAGCCGTCCCCGGGGCCGTTACCCCGGCCGTCCCCGGGGCGATTCGGGAAGTGCGGGTGGGGGTGGGCGTCGCGTGGCCAGGTGGGCAGGCGAGGAAGCCCGAAGTCGGAGCGAGGAGCCTTGCAGGTTGACGGGTGGAGAGCCCGGGTTATACTGACCTGCCGGGTTACATCACGACACGGTTCCCAAGCAATACCGCCGGCGCGCCGAGCAACCGCGTCGCTCGCTCGCCGGACGGAACAGACAACTTCGACTCAGGAGGCAATATGCAGAGCAAAGGACAGTCAGTCGGTCTTGCGGTCGGTTCGCTTCTGCTCGCGTTTCTCTGTGGGCAGGCGGCGGCTTTCACCCCGGCGGAGCTTTCCCGGGCCGGGTACCTGCCCGAAGGCACGCTCATCCCGGAGCTCAGCACCGAAAGCGCGACCCACTATGCCAACGGCGACGGAAGCATCCGGGCGGTAATCAAGGCCGGGCCGGGTTCGGAGTCCGTTCCGGACCGGCCGACGACGACCGCGGAGACGGAACTCACCGGGGTCTTCAGCGGCTTCTCCGAGTTGGGCTACGTGATGGGTGGTCTGTCGGACTCGGTGAAGCACACCGCTCCTCTTCGGAACGCGTTCCTCGTCGGTTACTACTCGATCTGGGGGATGATGATTCAGGTCTATGAGCGCGGCTGGGTCGAGTGGAACGTGACTTCGATACCGGGCGGCTCGACCATCAACGGCGTCACCTGCGACGTCTACCGGACCGAAATCACCGGGTCCTATCCCGGGCTTGAGCTCCGGCAGATGACGAACCGGCCCAGCGGTTCGGCCGGGCCGATAACGCTGTACGACGATGCCGGGAGCGGCAGTTCCTACGGCACGACGACGACCGTCAACGCCTGGAACAGCATCGAGCTGACGCCGGCGGCGCGGACCGACCTGACGAACCGGCTTCCCGACGGCTGGTTCGCCATCGGCTTCGCCGGCACCGGCCCGACCACCGGCGATGTGATATGGGAGATGGGGTTCGGGCATCACACCACCGGCAATCCGCCCAAGCTCATCGTCAACTACACCCCGCCGCTCGTGCCGCCGGTCGTGACCGAGGTGGACCCGGGTGTCGGCTACCGGCTCTGGAACAACGTGCCGGTCGTCATCACCGGGACCGGCTTCACCGGCGCGTCCGCGGTGAGTTTCGGCGCGGGCATCACCGTGGCCTCGTTCGTCGTCAACAGCTCGACCCAGATTACCGCGAACCTGACGATTCCGGCCGGCACCGCCCTCGGACTGCGTGATGTTTCCGTGACCAACCCGGCCGGCACCGGTACCCTGACCGACGGCTTCGAGGTCCAGAACCCGGCCCCGACCCTCACCAGCATCGCCCCGACCTCGGGCAGTCGGATGCAGACCCTGGACGTGGTGTTCACCGGCTCGGGCTACATCAGCGGCGTCAGCTCGGTGGACTTCGGCGCGGACATCCTCGTCAACTCGACCACGGTGAACAGCGCGACCCAGCTTACCGCCAACATCACGATTGACGCGGCGGCGGCAACCGGTCCGCGTGACGTGTCGGTGACCAATGCCGGCCCGGGCGGCGGCGCGGCGACGCTGACGGACGGGTTCACGGTCGAGAACCCGGCGCCGGGCCTGGCGAGCATCGTTCCGACCGAGGGGGAACAGGGCCGCACCCTGGACGTGACCTTCACCGGCGGGAGTTTCCTCGACGGCGTCACCACCGCGGACTTCGGCGCCGATATCACCGTCAACTCGGTGACGGTCAACAGCCCGGCCGAGCTCGTGGCCGGTATCACGATAGACCCGGACGCGGCGCTCGGGCCGCGCGACGTGTCGGTGACCAACCCGGGTCCGGGCGGCGGCACCGCCACGCTCAGCGACGGCTTCACCGTCAACCCCGGCATCGAGCCCGCGGATTTCAGCCTGCTCGGGCCGGTGAACGGAGCGCAGAACCGGCCGGTGAACGGCATCGTCTTTACCTGGCAGGACGCGACGCCCGAGAACACGGTGACCTACGACCTGTATCTCGTGCCCGGCACCGAAGACCCGCGCGACCCGGCCCAGACCCCGGTTGCGACCGGGCTCGGCTCGCCGACCTGGACCTACACCGGCGCAGACCTCGAGTACGAGACCGAGTACAAGTGGGACGTGCTGGCGACCGCCGCCGCGGACGGCAACCCGAAGTGGAGCAACGCGACGTTTTCATTCACGACCCGGGGCGAGGCCCCGCCCTGGCCGGAAGGCTGGGTCGAAGTCGCCCCGATACCGGCGCAGGCCGGCAACCGGCGGGATATGCCGCATCGCGGGGCGTGGCTGGCCATCGGGCCGGACCCGGGTGGCGCGACCGCCATCTACGCGACCAAGGGCAACAAGCTCCAGAAC
>DSBX01000256.1 GCA_011049385.1 Caldifarciminota bacterium
CACGAAGCCCGCCGCCCCGCCGAGTGCCACCATCAACAGGTTGAAACCGGACACGAACCCGAAGATGACCGCCCCGCCGAGAGTCCCGCCCAGCGTCAACAGCCAGATGCGTTCCGGCTCGATGCCCAGCGAGAGCTCCTCGACCTTGGCCCGGGTCTGGGCTATCACCCGGGCTCGAAGCGCCCGGACCAACCGGTAGACCGAGAACGTCAGGAGCGCGATGAACCCGAAAGCCGCGGCATAGGCGAGCAGTCTATACGTCACCGAAGACCTCCATATCAAAACGAACTCCGCGCTCCCGAAGCCCTTCGATGAAGCGCGGTACATTCCCGGTCGCGCGGTACTCGCCCAGCACCCGGCCGTCATCGCCGAACCCGGCCTGCTTGAAGACGAAGATATCCTGGGTCGTGAATACCGCGTTCTCCTCCAGCCCGGTAATCTCGGTTATCGTGGTCACCTTGCGCGAACCGTCGGCAAGACGCGCGGTCTGCACGACAAACTGGATGCCGGCGGCGATCTGCTCGCGGATTGCCCGCGAGGGCAGGTCCATTTCGGCCATCATCACCATCGTCTCCAGGCGGGAGAGCGTGTCCCGGGCGGAGTTCGCGTGCAGGGTGGTGAGCGACCCGTCGTGCCCGGTGTTCATCGCCTGCAGCATATCAATCGCTTCGCCGCCGCGGCACTCGCCGACGATAATCCGGTCCGGCCGCATCCGCAGAGTCTGGCGCACGAGGTCGCGGATGGTGATGGCGCCCTTGCCTTCGATGTTCGGGGGGCGGGCCTCAAGCGCTATCACGTGCTGTTTGTTGAGCTGGAGTTCGGCCGAATCCTCGACCGTGATAATCCGCTCGCCGTCCGGGATGAAGTTCGAAAGCACGTTGAGCATGGTCGTCTTGCCGGACCCGGTGCCGCCCGAGATGATCATGCTCGCCCGGTGAAGCACCATCCACTCGAGGAACTGCGCCATCTTCCGGTCGAGCGAGCCGAACCGGACCAGGTCCTCGATGCCGAACTTGTGCTTCGAGAACTTCCGAATGGTGATGGTCGCGCCCTTCACCGCGAGCGGCGGGATGATGGCGTGCACCCGGGAGCCGTCCTTGAGCCGCGCGTCCACGTAGGGAACGCTCTCGTCAATCCGCCGGTTTAGGGGCTGGACGATGCGCTGGATGGTGTTGATGATGTGCTGGTGGTCGAAGAACCGGAGCGGGGTCAGTTCGAGCTTGCCGGCCCGCTCGATGTAGACCTCGTCGGGCCGGTTGACCATCACCTCGGTCACGGAATCGTCGGCCAGCAGTTTCTCCAGCGGCCCGAGCCCGACGATGTAGTCCTCGAGTTCGCGCAACAGGGCGGCTTCGGACCAGCCGCCGGGCGCGGGCAGGGAGGTATCGTTCATCACCTCGCCCAGCGTCGCCCGGACCTCGGCGCGGAGGTCCTCATCGTCCTGATGCTCGTCGCGCCGCTTCTTCTTGCTCATCCGTTCCAGGAACACTTCGTGGACGTGCTTCATGAAACGGAAGAGCTCATCGCCGCCGATCCATACCGGGCCGTCGAACGAGGTGTCTTCCTCCCGGTCCCGCTCCCGAACGGCGACCGTTTCATCCCGGAACTCGAGCAGGTAGAAACCGATGCGGACGCAGTCTCCGGGCTCCAGCGGTTCGGCCCGGTGCGCCGGCAAGGGCTGGTCGTTCAGGTAAGTCCGGTTCGTCTTGCCGAGGTCCACGACGCAGACCCGGTCGCCTTCCAGCTCCAGCCGGGCCTGGAGCTTGGAAATGCCGCGGCTCGGGTCCGGCAGGGGCAGGCCGCAGTCCTCGGCCCGCCCCAGGGTTAGCGGCATCGGCAGTTCGTCCAAAGCGAAGACGCGCTCCGCGCCGTTGCGTTCGTCCCTGACAATCAGCCGCATCGGGCTAGCGTTCAAGGTCCTCACGTTTTATCTTCTTGAAGTCCTTCCAGTCCATCGCCCGTAACCGCGGCTCGACGTGAACCAGCAGTTCCCGGTCCTCTTCGGCGGTGCGCGAACTGAATATCGGGAACAGGCATCCGCCCCGGGTGCTCGAGGCCCGGATCTTGCTGTACAGCCCCGCGATTATCATCGCTTCGTTCTTCCCGACCGCCGCCTCGAGTTCGACCGAGCGCGAGCTCAGCGCACTGCCGCTGGTCGGACTGCCGTCAAACGGCTGGCTGGATTCCATTCTCATCCTCATCATGATGGTCTCGGCATCCAGCGACAGTTCGGGGGTGACCCGCATCGTCACGCCGTAGGTCTTGTACTGAACGCTCGGCGCGCCGCCCTCGCCGATGGCATTGTAGGGAATCTCGCCGCCGACGTTGATAACGGCATCGGTGCCGTTCCGGCACTGGACCCGGGACCGGGCCAGGATTCGGCCTTGCCCGGACG
>DSBX01000009.1 GCA_011049385.1 Caldifarciminota bacterium
ATGATGGGGGAGTTCTCACCCATATCGAACGTCGCCCAGGCACCCTTGTCGAGCGAAAACCGGCGGCCGTCGCGCGGGCCGAGCGCCCACCAGGGATGGGTCGGGTTCGAGTTGCCCAGCTTGTTGGTGATGACGCGGAAGGCGGTCGGGGCCCCGGTCGAGTCGGGCGCGAGCGCGACGTCCAGCCAGACCGAGCCTTCCGGGGAGACGACCACGTTCGGAATTGTCCGGGCCCGGTAGCCGTTGGCACGGACCGTGACCGAGTAGGTCCCGGCGTGAAGGTTCTTGTGGAAGTAGCCCATCGAGTCGGAGTAGGTGAACCAGTCCGGCGGTGTAACCTCGATGCGCGCCGCGAGCGGTGTCCCGCTGACCGAGTCCAGTACCCGGCCGCCGATGCCCCAGCCCACCCGCTCGAGCATTTCCTTCATCGCCGTCCAGTTCTTGGCGTTGATGGTGTCAATCTGCGAGGGAGGACTGGGCTGGCCGTTGCAGACTTCGATGCCGTATCCCTGGGCCCCGGTCGCGCCGTAGTACCAGTCGGTCGAGCCGCCGCTGACCGGGTACAGCCCGCGGGAAATCTGGCAGTAGGGATAGCCGGTAATCTGGCTGTACCGTACCATTTCGTACCGGTGCACCACCGAATCCATCGTCGCGAGTTGGGTGTAGCCCCAGGGCCACATCGCCTTCTCAACGCCGGAGTGGTACTGGCTCCACATCGCCATCGGGTTGGCGACTCCCAGATGATAGAGCGCCTGTGTCTCGGGTTCGGAGAAGGGGCCGGACCCGCCGCCCGACCAGGAGTAGCCGTAGTTGCGGTTGCAGTCCACCCCGCGGCCGTTGGAGCGCGAGCGAGAGATCAACCCGTCCGGGTTGACAATCGGCAGGAGCCAGATCTCGCGGGTGTTGACCCAACGGGTGATGTCCGGGTCCGAGCCGTACCCTTCGATAAGCTGGAGCAGGACATGGTGGGCAATCTCGGTGCCGTTGTTCTCATTGCCGTGAATCGTGAAGTCGAAGCAGATGCGCGGTTTGCCCGTCATCCGGGTCGGGTCGCTTGATACCTTCATCGCGAGGAGCAGCCGTCCGCCGTAGGAGGTGCCGATGGTGTCGAGCACGCAGATATGC
This sequence comes from Caldifarciminota bacterium, assembly GCA_011049385.1. GTDB lineage: Bacteria > Hydrothermota > Tepidihabitantia > Tepidihabitantales > Tepidihabitantaceae > DSBX01. The sequence continues at coordinate 1,126 of DSBX01000009.1, forward strand.
GGGTGGTCACGGGCAATGATGGCCCAGGTGTCGCGGATCTCCTCGTAGGTGTGGAAGGAAGCGTCGAATCGCGACGCTTCTTCGCGCACGTTCGCAACAAGCACATCAACCGGGTAACCGTTGCCGACCAGCCAGTTTCGGTCGTCTTCGGAGAATGCGGCAACGAAGCTCTCCGGGCCGACTTCGTAGAACTCGAGCACGCGGTCGGCAACCTCGTGGATGCGCCCGGCGGGAAGCCAGACGCGGAGCTTCATCTCGACATCGCCGGGGCGGGCAATGGCGCGGCTTACGCCGGCCGCTGTGAGCAGGACGGCCATCAGTAGCGGTATCATTCTTGAACGCGGCACAGTTCCTCCTGGAAGATTGGGTTGATTCTAGCCCGGAGGGCGTCGGTGTAAAGGGGAGCCGGTGTCTACCGGGCCGGTGCCGGCATCACGACGGTGACCAGGGTCGAGTCCGACCAGGCGGAAAGCCGGTCGCCGGTGTCACGGGCGCGGGCCCGGATTAAGTGGCGGCCCGGCTCTTCGTAGCTGTGGCGCAACAGGATGTGCTCGCCGGCGCGGACGAATTCCGACCATTCGCCCAGCGTATCACCCCAGTCCACCTGCAGGGAGACACGTTCGCCCAGCGGGTGTCCGGCCGACGTCATCGCGCCGATGTTGGCACCCACCACCGCCGTATCCGAAGCAAGCCGGGGAGGGGTGGGCCGATTCGGGCCGTAGTCGAAGACCCGGATGATGAGCGGGTCCGAATCCGCGCTTTCGACCGAATGGTCGCGGGCACGGGTGACGGCTTCGAAGACACCACTGTCGCCGTAGGCGTGGGCAAAGGTCGCCCGGTCGCCGGACGAATACCAGCGGCTCCAGTCGCTCTCGGCGCCATCACCCCAGGCTATCCGGTACGAGAGCGAATCACCATCCGGGTCCACCGACCAGACCGCGAGCACCAGGGTGTCGTTCGGGCGCAGTCGGGTCGGGCCGGTCATCAGTGGCGGTTCAGGTGGGGTGTTGCCGCAACCGGTCAGGAGCGGCAGGAGCAGGAGCCATGGAGCGTGACGCACCGGTTCAAGACTAGGGGGCAGGCGGCGTTTGTCAATGTCGGGTGAGGTTCGCGTCCGTCTTGAAGCCTCAAGGCGCGTGCCGGAGGGGCGATGGATGCGGCGTCTTGCGACGGTGTCAAACCACAGCGAAAACGTCATAGCTGATGCACAGCGAAAACGTCATAGCCCGTCCGTCGGGGTTTGGGCCTTGGTTTGGG
>DSBX01000173.1 GCA_011049385.1 Caldifarciminota bacterium
GCCCAAGGCCGGGCCGGCGGCGGTGACGGTGTACGACGTGACCGGCCGGTCCGTGGCGGTCACCCGGACACCGGGCCACCTGGCCACCGGGTCACTTTCGCTTGATATGCGGAGCTTGAGCGCGGGCATCTACCTCGTGAAGGTGGAAGCCGGCGACTTCACGGCGACGCAGAAGCTGGTAGTGCAGAAGTAGCCGACAAGACCGACACCGGGGCGGGCCTTCGGGCCCGCCCCGGCTTTCGTCGTCCCTGTGGGATGAAGGCCGCGGCCCGGACCCGCCGCAAGCGGTGTGGTAAGCCTCTACGGTACCGTCACAGGTGCTTCAACCGGAACGAAACAAGTGCTTGACAGAATCGAAGCGGGCGGCATAATCTCGCTGAGCCTGTCCGGGCCGGAGTCCGGACATTGAGGTTGCATCCCGGATTACCAGAGCGGCCTGAGCGCGGCCCTGCCGTCAGGGCAGTGGTTTGCGTATACTGCGGGGTGGTAGGGCCGCCCGCGGCTAAGGCGGTCAGCGGGCGGCAGACAGAAGAGGACCGCCGAAAGGGAGGATAGATGCACGGAAAGGGGATAGTCGCGTTGGTCGGGCTGTTGCTTGCGGCAACGGTTCTGGCAGGCACCAGCGAGAACGTGCTCCCGGACGGAACGATTCCGGGCGAAGTCGCACGGGAGTACATTACACCGCCGGAATCGGCATTCGCTGATACCGATGTGACCTACGTTGATATCACCGGCGGCACCAGCAACAACGCCTGGCCCTGGGCGACCAGCTTCGGTAACTCGATGCGATTCCAGATGATGTACCTGCCCAGCGAGATCGGCCGCGCCGGGTTGATCACCGAGTTCGGGTTCATGAGCGGGAACCAGTATCAGCGTGAGTTCTATAACGTCACCATCAAGATGGTGCACACGAACATCACGGCGGTTACGACTGACCTCAACTCGAACTACGGCGGCAATACCCCGGATACCGTCTTCTTCGCGACCAGCAAGCTGGTCGGGTCGGGCGTGGCCGGGAACTGGGACCTGTTCACGCTCGACAATGGGTTCATGTACAACGGCACCGATAACCTGCTGGTTGAAATCGTCTGGAACGGCGCCGGTAGCGGCACCAGCATAACCTCGCGATACATGTCAATGACTCCGGTCCGGCGCACCTGGGTATGGGACTGGCAGGGCAATGTTGGAGTAAGCGCCGATGCGTCCCGGTACAACGCCCGGTTGGGCTTCACGGATGAACTCGACGACGTCGGGGTAAGCCATATCGTCGTGCCGGAGGCGATTGCCGACACCGGCGCGACGGTGACCCCGGCCTGCTCGGTGTATAACTACGGCACGACGACGGTGAGCTACGACGTGCGGACGAGCATCGGCGCGGACTACAACGAGACCGCGACCGTCACCGACCACGCGCCGGGCGAGCGGCTGTTCGTGACCTTCCCGGACTGGACCCCGGCCGCGCTGGGCAGTTTCAACGTGACCTGCTCGACCGAACTGACCGACGACGCGGACAACGACAACGACGCGGAGACCGGGACGGTGTTCGTGCGCAAGCTCGACGTCGGGGTGCAGTCCCTGCAGATACCTTCGGGGATGTACATGCCGGGCGAGAACATCACGCCGACCGCGACCTGGCGCAACCACGGCAACACCGCGGTGGACTTCGAGGCGTGGGTGATTCTCAACGACCCGACCGACGCGGAGGCGTACCGGGAGAAGGTGGACGTCACCGGGCTGGACCCGGGCGGCAGTATGCAGGTCGGCTTCCCGTCCTTCCAGCTCAACGTGCCGGGTGCGTGGACGGTGCGGTGCAGTACCGGCCTGGCCGGCGACGTGGACCCGGCCAATGACGTGCTGGACGAAGGCTTCACGGTCGGGGCGGTGGACGCGGGTATCGTGGCCATCCTGAGTCCGGGCACGTTCGTGGACACGGGCGCGACGGTGGTGCCGTCGGCGCGCATTCGGAACAACTCGGACTACGCGATGAGCTTCGATGCGTGGTTCATTATCAGCGACGAGTCGGACGCGGAGCTGTACCGTCATTCGGCGGCGGTGGCGGGCCTGGCCGGCGGCGAGACGCGGGACGTGGCCTGGGCCGAGAGCTGGCCGGGCCCGCATCCGGAAGGGCCGTACACGGCCCGCTGCTCGCTGGCGGTGAGCGACGAGAACCCGGCGAACAACCAGCTTGAGCGGGCGTTCACGGTCGGTGCCCGTCCGCCGTGGGACGAAGGCTGGGTGGAAGTCGCACCGATACCGGCGCAGGCCGGCAACCGGCGGGATATGCCGCATCGCGGGGCGTGGCTGGCCATCGGGCCGGACCCGGGTGGCGCGACCGCCATCTACGCGACCAAGGGCAACAAGCTCCAGAAC
>DSBX01000019.1 GCA_011049385.1 Caldifarciminota bacterium
CGTGGCGATCGAGGCCAGCGACGTGACGCTGGTGCGGGGGAGTCTCACCGGGGTGGTGACCGCGGTGCGGCTCTCGCGGGCGACATTCGTCAAGATCCGCCAGAACCTGTTCTGGGCGTTCATCTACAACCTGGTCGCGGTGCCGCTGGCGATGTTCGGGATGCTCCACCCGTTGATTGCCGAAATCGCGATGGCGGCCAGCTCCATCAACGTTGTCACCAACTCGCTGCGTCTGAAGCGCGCCCGGGTCTGAGCCGGGGCCGCGCACCCGGCCTGTCCCCCCATCACCCGGGGGACGATCCCGAAGACGACCGGGGAGTTCTGGTGCCGCATCGGCGCGCAGGTTTCCGAGTCGCTCGGCCGGACCGTCCCGACCGGGACATGCCTTGAGTTGACGCTTCCCTTCTGCTTCAGTATCCCGGCCCGGGTCGGGTCGGGCGACACCGGTATCCTGGCCGGGAGTGCGGGCCGGAGGACAGGGGAGAAGCCCAGGCGCGGGGCCGGGTCTCCGCAGGTGTCGGGGAGTTCGGGCAGGGCGACCCCGGGGATGATCCGGGAGGTCAACCAGGGTTGACCCCGGGGTAGACCGGGGGAGGGGGTCTGGAGGCGTAAGTGGCCACAATGGGACGGGTTGCTGAAGAGACCGTGTAATGCGCGGCCCGGGGAGCGGCGGGCGAAACACCGGTGCGGATTGCCCTGCGGACACCGCCCGGCCCGGCGGGCCGGGGCCTTAGGCCGGCGGCCCGGGCCGGTGCCTGCCGCAGGGCCGGGCCGGGCGGGAACGGGGTGTTGCGGATCTTCCCTGCGGACATGACCCATGTATAGCCGTGTCGGTAACGTCTGTCAATGGCCGGGGCGGCGCGGAGGCACGGCGGCGTCCGCAGTGGTTGACTCGGCGGCCGGGAGCGTTACTATCCGACAGTCATCGAGGAGCTATGAAGGATAGTGACGCGCGCTTTCCCCAGCTTGCCGGTATGGACCGGGAGCAGGTCGCGGACTTGCTCGCCGACGCGGCGAGGAACTGGCTCGCCCACGACGGGCTCTGGTTCCAGGCGATCGAGGCGGAGCACGGCATGGCGGCGGCGATCCGGGCCGATACCGCGGCGTGGCGCCGGTTCACCGTCGTCGAGGCCCGGCGGATAATGGCCCGCCACGGCATCGCGCCCGGCGGCGGGATATCGGCGCTGGTCCGGGCGCTTGAGTTCCGACTTTACGCTTACATCAACACGCAGGATACGGTCGAGGAGTCCGAGCGCCGGGTGGTGTTTCGCATGCGCGACTGCCGGGTGCAGAGCGCGCGCAAGCGCAAGGGACTGCCCGGCTTTCCCTGCAAGCCGGTGGGGTTGGTCGAGTACGGCTGGTTTGCGCATACGATTGACCCGCGCATCCGGACCCGGTGCCTGCACTGCCCGCCCGACGCGCACCCGGCCGAGAGCTATTGCGCCTGGGAGTTTACGCTTGGCGAAGAAGAATAGCCCCCCCCGGCCGTCTAGCCGCACTTTCACGGTGCACGACCTGCCCCCGCGCGAGCGGCCGCGCGAGCGGTTGATGCGCGAGGGGGTGCGGGCACTCAACCGCGAGGAGGTGCTGGCGGTGATCATCTCGCGCGGTACGCGCGGGCGCTCGGTGCTGGATATCGCCCGCGAGCTCATCTGCCGGTACAAGACCCTGGCCGCCATCGCCGACGCGCCGGTCGAGGAACTGACGCTGGTCCCCGGTATCGGGCGGGCGAAGGCCTGCCAGCTCAAGGCCGCGCTCGACCTCGCCCGGCGTCTTGACGAACCTTCGGACGAGGATGTAGGGAGCGACCTGTCCGGTCCGGAGTCGGTGGCGCGACTGCTCCGCTCCCGGGTTTCCGACCTGAAGAAGGAGTGCTTCTACGTGCTGGCGGTTGATGCCCGCAACCGGCTGATTGCCCGGGACGACGTTTCGGCCGGGTCGCTGAACAGCACGATGGCGCATCCCCGCGAGGTGTTCGAGCGGGCCATCCGCGCCCACGCCGCGGGCATCATCGTGGTCCACAATCACCCGTCCGGCGACGAGCGGCCTTCGGACGACGACCTGCGGCTGACCCGGCGCCTGGCCGAGGCGGGCAAGGTGGTCGGCATTCCCGTGCTGGACCACGTTATCGTGACCCGGACCGGGCACTATTCCTTCCGCAGTCGCGCCTTGCTGTAGCGGTCGCCGCCCGGGGAATCCAAGTGACCATCGAATAGTGCTCTGGGGCATTTTTAGCTCTAGCCCAGGCACATGGTGACCCCCTGAGGGTGGCCGCGAGGTCGGCGGGCATTCCGCCGAAGGACTGGGCAATGCTGAAAGGAAGGGCACGAGCGATACGGCTCCGAGCGGAGAC
>DSBX01000152.1 GCA_011049385.1 Caldifarciminota bacterium
AGGAAGCGATGAAGATGCTTCCCGGGGTGCAGAGCCTGATTGATTGCGAGACCCGGAAGAACACGATTCACCGCAACACCGCCCGCCGCCTGAAGTCGCGCCTCGCCCGGGAAGCCGCCGAGCTGAAGTAGCCCGCGCGGTCCCGGACGAGCGCTCGACGCCCGGCCCGGTGATGAAAATCTCCATCCACGCCATCTACTACCACCCGGAGGTTGGCGGGATGGAGAGCCATATCAAGGACCTCGCCGAGGAGTTCGTCCGCCGCGGCCACCGGGTCAACATCGTCTGCGGCCGTTCCCTTCCCGGTCTCTCCGAGCAGGAGGTCATTGACGGGGTCGAGGTGTACCGGACGCGCTGGTTCGGTCGGAACGCGGTCGGCTGGTTCCGCTACGTGGTCGGCTCTCTGGCGACCTTCGACCGGGTCGCGGCCGACGCCGACATCGTCCACGCCCAGGGTTTCCCCTGCGCGCTCGCCACCCGGCGCGTCGCCGGCCGCCGGCATATCTCCAACCTCGTCACCGTTCATTCGTCGCACTTCCTGCGCCTGGCCCGGAAACGCCTGCTCCACCCCGGCTTCCGCTACCTGTTCGGCCCGACCGACCACATCCTGACCCCGAGCGCAGAACTGCAGGCCGCGGTCGAGAGCGTCCTGCCCGGCCGCCGGGCCGAGTGCTACGTGAACTCGGTCAACACCCGCCGCTTCCGCCGCGTCGAGCCTTCGCTCGCCTGCCCGGGCAAGACCGTCATCGTCTGCCCGCGCCGGCTCGTCGAGAAGAACGGCGTGCGCTACGCGATTCTCGCCCTACCCCTCATCAAACGCGAGATGCCGGTACACCTCTACATGGCCGGGCCGGGCCCGCTCCAGCCCGAGCTGGAACGGCTCGCCGGCGAACTCGGCGTCGCGGAGGACGTCACCTTCCTCGGCGCGGTGGCCCACGACCGGATGCCCGCGGTGCTGAGTTCGGCCGACGTCATCCTGGTCCCTTCGCTGATGGAGGCAACGTCAATTGCCGCGCTGGAGTCAATGGCCTGCGAGCGGGTCATCGCCGCTTCCCGGGTCGGCGGCCTGCCCGAGATCATTGACGAGGAAATCGGCGCCCTGTTTGAACCGGCGAACCCCGAGGCGATCGCCGCCGCGGTCCGGGAACTGCTCCGCCGCGACCGGGCCGCGATGGGACAAACCGCCCGCCGCCGGGTCGAGGAGAACTGGAGCGCGACCCGGCTTGCCGACCACCACCTCGCGCTCTACCAGCGGCTGATACGGTCGAAGTCGCCGGGGACGACCGGCCGTGACGCCTGAGCCCGCCGGTCGCGCCTCCCGTTTCCCGGGCTGGCTCAAGGTCGCGCTCGGCCTCGCCATTGCCGCCGGGGCAATGTACTTCCTCATCAGCCGGCTCGTCCGCGACTGGGACAAGGTGCCGTGGGACGAACTCCAGTTCAACTATCCCCTGCTCGCCGCCGCCTTCGCGGTTGTGTTGTTCGTCTACCTGCCGCTGTTCGCGGTCAACTGGCGGATACTGCTCCGCACGATGGGCGAGCGGCTGTCGTTGCGGGATGCGCTGTCCGTGCTCTGCGTTTCTCAGATGGGCAAGTACGTGCCGGGCAAGGTCTGGTTCGCGCTCGGCCGCATCTACCTTGCCCAGCGCCGTGGGGTGCCGGGCGCGAAGACCGCGGTGAGCATGCTGATGGAAACCGGCTTCGCCTTGCTCTCGGCCATCCTGCTCTTCGGGCTTTCGCTGTTGCTCCTGCCCGCCGGCAGCGTGCCGGGACGGACCTGGCTCGCGCTGTTGCTGATTCCGCCCTGCCTGGTCGCCATCTACCCGCCGGTGCTGTCCCGGCTCATCAACTGGCTGCTCGCCCGGCTCAAGCGGCCGCAGGTGGAGATCCGGCTCGGCTTCGGCCGCATCCTCGCCGTGCTCGGACTCTACCTGCTGATGTGGCTGACGCAGGGCGTGGGCTTCTACCTGCTCATCGCCTCGTTCTACCCGCTGGGCCCGGAGCGCCTGCCGCTCGTCATCGGCAGCTACGCGCTGGCCTGGATTCTCGGGTTCCTGAGCCTCGTCACGCCGGCCGGACTGGGCGTGCGCGAGGGCATCCTGACCTTCGCGCTCCGGTTCGCAATGCCGGAACCGGTCGCCATCATCGCCGCCCTGCTCGGACGGGTCTGGATTACCCTGGCCGAGGCGCTGGCCGCGGCGGCAATGGCGCCGCTCCTGCGCCGGGTGCGCTGATACGCGCGGTTTGACGAGGCGTCCGCTGTCGCTAGCATAGAACCGTCGTGACTAAGCGCAGGCAGACCCGACCAGAAGCCCGGCGCCGGTCCGCCGCGTCCGACGCCCCCGGTAC
>DSBX01000136.1 GCA_011049385.1 Caldifarciminota bacterium
GTGTACGGCTACGCGCCCTACTGGACCGACCTGCGCTACATCCGCTACGACCTGCTGACCCACATCGGCATCTTCGACGTCACCTTGAACCCGGACGGCTCGATCACCAATGACTTCGGTTTCCCGGGTCATTGGGCCGGGGTGATTGACCGCGCCCGGCGCAACGGCGTGAAGTGCGAACTGGTCGTGACCTGCTTCGGCTGGTACAACATTCATCACGCCATCCGCTCGCCGGCTTCGATTCCGAACATCGTCACGCTGGCCGAGACCACGGGTATGGACGGGGTCAACATTGATTTCGAGGAGATCTGGCACGGGGACCGGGACTCGCTGGTGCTGTTCATGCAGGCGCTGTCCCGGGCCTGCCGGGCGGCCGGGCTGGAGCTGACGATGGCGACGATGCCGCTGGACCACGAAAACGCCTACGACTTCCGCGCCCTTGCCGACACGACCGACGGGCTGTTCATCATGGCCTACAACTTTCACTGGCAGGGCGGGCCCGAGGCCGGTCCGGTCGCGCCGCTGACCGGCTGGGACTACTACGGCAACGTCGGGATGTCCATCAGCCAATACCTCGCCGCCGTCGGCGACGGACGCAAGCTCTACCTCGGCCTGCCCTGGTACGGCTACCAGTGGCCGACCCACGCGGAGACGACGCGCTCCCGCACGCGCGCGGTCGGCGAGGCGATTACCTACAACCAGTACGCCGGCCGGGCCCGGGTCCACGGCCGGCTCTGGGACGCGGAGTCGCAGACCCCGTGGTACCGGTTCAACGACGGCGGCTGGCACCAGGGTTGGTGCGACGACGACACCAGCCTGCTCCTCAAGTTCCAGGAGGTGCACGAACACGACTTCCTCGGCACCGGGATGTGGGCGCTGGGCTACGAGGGCGCGCGGCCCGAGCTCTGGGCCGCCCTGCGCGAAGCCTACAACCCGCCGCTCGACGCCTTCACCAACGGCGGCTTCGAGGAGTGGCGGCTGGACACGCTGGCCGTCCCGAGCGACACGACCCCGAACCCGGTCGGCTGGTATGAAGGCCGCCGGGCGCGGTACCGGCGCGACGACGCGGTCGTCCGCTCGGGTGCGAGCGCGGTCCGTCACCAGCCGGACTCGCTGGGTTTTCCCTGGCCGGCGGAGTCGAGGCTGTTCCAGGATGTGCGGGTGGAACCCGGGCGGCTGTATGAGTTCAGCGGCTGGGCGCGCAAGAACGACAGCCTCGGCAACCGGCTGTGGCTGGCGGTGGACTGGCACGACGCGCGGCACCGCGTACTGGGAACCGATTTGTCACCCATACTTGAGCGGGACAGCGCGGCCTGGGTGCCGCTGACCACCGGCCCGGTCACCGCGCCTTCGGGCGCGGCCTCCGCCCGGCTCAGCCTGCGGATGACCGGCTACGGCGGCTGGTGCCACTGGGACGACCTCGCCTTCGACCCGGGCGCGGTTGTCGAAGCGCCGGGGCATTCGCCCCTGCCCGACCGCGGCCCGACCATCATCCGCGGCAGTCTAAACCTGCCGCAGGACATGACCGACTGGGGACATGACCGAATTGTCCCCAATTCGGATCGTGTCCCCCATCCTGTCGGTCATGTCGCCAGACCCGCACTCCTCGACATCTCCGGCCGGAAGGTGATGGACCTCAAGCCCGGCCCGAACGACGTCTCCGGCCTCGCCCCCGGGGTCTACTTCGTGCGCAGTCGCCCCGCCATCCACCGGGTCGTCGTCACGCGCTAGGAGGTTGCGCGAGCGATATCGCCTGCCCGGTCTGCCTCGCCGAGGCCACCCGGCCCTTTGCGGCCGTGAGCGGCCTTGGTTACCGGCGTTGTCCCGAATGCGCCGCCACGTTCCTCGAACGGCCGCACCTGCCGGACACGGAAACCGAGTTGGCCCGCTACCGCGAACACCGCAACGACCCGGCCGACCCGGCCTACCTCGCCTTCCTCGACCGGCTGGCCCGGCCCCTGCTCGAGCGCCTGCCCCCGAACCGTCACGGCCTCGACTACGGCTGTGGGCCGGGCCCGGCGCTGGCCGGACTGCTGACCCGGCACGGACATTCGGTGCGGCTCTACGACCCGTTCTTCAAGCCCGACGCCGCCGCACTGGAGGACCGCTACGACTTCATCACCTGCACCGCAACCGCCGAACACTTCCACCGCCCGGCCGAGGAGTTCGCCCGGTTCGACCGGATGCTCCGGCCCGGCGGCTGGCTCGGGGTGATGACCCGGTTCCTGGCCGACGATGACCGGTTCGCCGACTGGCACTACCGGCGCGACCCGACCCACGTCGTCTTCTACAAGGAAGCTACCTTCCGGCACATCGCCGCGCACTACCGCTGGAACTGCGA